>OMKD01000369.1 GCA_900299495.1 Sphingobacteriales bacterium | reverse complement strand
TAAGCATATTTCTCGTCATCAGAGAAAAGGGCCATTCCATATCCAAGAGCATATGTAGGATCATCTGCTCGAGTGTAGCTCGATATATAAAGCTTTTTATCCATCTCGTATATATGAATCATAGACGGCACAAGGTGTCGCTCTAACTCAATAGTGTGAGACTCAGACTTATTGTAATCTTCATTATCAAGGATCTTTAATTCGTACTCCACTGGCTCATTTGGATTGTACTTCTTTCGAAGATCATTATTATTATAGACCGCATTAAAAGAATACGTACTTTCCATAAATCCTTGCTCCTCTCTGACCATTCTAAGGTTGGTATCAAAAGCCAGTCCATTTTCATTGGTAACCATAGCTAAAGTTAAAAAGCGTCCAGCTTTGGATTCCTGAACATTCTTATAGATCACGAACATTTGCTCCTCCTCCATTACACTAAGACGGTACCTTGCTTTTTTAGGTCCTTTACTCGGCTTCCCAAAAATATTCATTGAGGTTTTAAGACGTAGATTGGTGAGTTTTTTTCTTCTTCTTAGTGTAAAGTCATTTTCATCGAGGATATGACCAAATAATTCTGCTGAACTTGCTCCTTCTTCAGCTTCTGAAGTAATAACGATAATCTTTTCATCAAGCATAAAAATAGATTCAAGCTTTCCCTCATAGTTTAATGGATAAATCTTATTTAGACTTAGATCCTTATTATATTTAGCAACATATAAATCGGATTCATAACTCATCGATCTTCTATTATACTTAGCATCTCTATTGAAGCCTCTTGAAGCATAGGATTGATTCTCCTTGTACTTCGAATCCAAGCGAATCGCATAGATGCCATTAGCATTCTCACCGATGAAATCTGAGAAGAAAGTTTTTTCGATTTTCTTTTTGTAAACAGGACCTTCTTCGAATTTTGTTTCCGTGAATTGAGCGTTGAGATTAAACACAAAGCAGATAAGGACAAATAGGATTGCCTTACAGGTAAAGGGGGTACGATTGTTCATTCTTTGATTAGTTTTTTAATTTGGTTAGCAAAATAAATAGGAATCGACAGATACCCAAATCAGGTGATATTTTATTCCTTTAAGGTGAAGATATCCACATTATTAATTAGTTACCAACAATTCATAAAAAACAGGAATCTCTTTTTTGCGGAGCAAGCATTTATACATATATTACTATCATCCTAAATACATAAACACTTATTAAACAATCATTTAAACACATATAAAATTAAGCTTAGGTAGCTGATATGCAGTTACTTTAGAACGCAAGCATTATTCGAGTTATTAGCCCAAGAACATCCCTTATACAGACTCTGTGAAAAAACAGATCTAAGTGTGTAAGTATAGCGAATATAGTCATGCGTTGACCTCAAACAACCTAAGGGGGAAAGTTCATGACTTTCTCCCTTTATTGTATTTATACAAAAGCTCATCAAAAGCTCCTGCAATCTCCAGGCCTGCATGCTTACCCGTTCCTTCAAATATAATCTTATTGGATTTGCGCTCTGTAATCTGAATATGGAGTTGAGCAGTCATACTTTCAGAAATACGACCCTCCATTGCCCCTTGTATGGGAGAGGCTAAAAGTGCAGTCTGCCCGTTTTTGGATTTTACTTTTAGGTGATACCAAGGACTGATTAATTCCAAATCCACCCCGGCATCATGCTTTTCCAAATGCTTAAGCTTACTAAAATTGTAAGTTGTAAAGCGAATAAAATGCCCCTTAATATAAAGTCCACATATAAAACCTGTAAATCCAGAGCCAAACATTGGAATTGTAGCTACCGAGCATTTAAAGGAAACCCCTTCCTCTTCAAAATGATTGCTCTGCATCCATACATAAGCAGAAGGAAATGAACTTCCCCAATCTTTTTCTATATATCCTTTCCCCTGCAAAAAAGGAATATCCTTATCCATGTAATTCAAAGATCCCTTGAGCGTATGATCCATGCTGACGATTCCATGATTACATTCCATGAATTTCAGCCAGGAAAAAGGCCCCATAATCCCGGGAGCATACCACGGATTCGGCCAGGAAGCCTTTCCGGATAATTGGAGTTTACCTTTTAGGTTGTCCAAATCAAGTATTAAATGATTAGCAGAAAATTCATTGGAGCCTACACGAACAAAAAACTTATCCGAAGCGGGTTCAAAATCCTCTAGTGGAAATTTATGATACTCGGCAGTACTATTTTTTCCGTCCAAAACCTGTATAAAGCTATGCCCCTCTCCGTTCTCATCCATTGCAATACCTGGGATAATAGCAAAGGCATGATCGCCCTGATCATCGATCAGCTTGAAATACCAACCTTCAAAATAATTTCTGGACTTTCCCCAACCCTGAAATCGTTCAGGATTGAAATGAGATGTGATTTTCTTTAGAAGCATTATTCAATATAAAAAAAAGAAGATGCGTTTGTGCATCTTCTTTTTTATTTCTTATTCCTCTTGGAAAACCCTTACATAATCTACCATCATCTTTTGTGGGAATATGGTAGTAGCATTTGGCGCTCCTGGCCAGTTTCCTCCAACAGCTACGTTGAAGATGAAGAAGAACTCTTCATGGAATGCCGGAATACCTGCTATATTCATAACATGGTATTGAATATCATCTCGATAAAAACGGATTTGAGACTCATTCCAAATAATTGAGAACACATGGAATTCTTCTGCGAATATCTCACCAGAAGGAAGAGAGTTAGATCCTCCGTAAGAAGCATGTGTATTGTTGTGATTCCAGTGTAGGGTTCCGTGAACGGTTCTGTCATTTAATCCCTCACCTCCGATCAATTCCATGATATCTATTTCTCCACATGAAGGCCAACCTACTGTTGAGAAATTTTCACCTAACATCCATAATGCTGGCCATATCCCTTTACCATATGGTAAAGCTGCACGGATATCTATACGTCCATACTTAAAGGCTTGCTTACCTTGTGTTTTAATTCTAGAAGATGTGTAATTGAAGTTCTCATAAAACTGCTGTCTTGCAGTAATCGTCAATAAACCATCAGCTACAGAAGTATTTTGAGATCTGTAATATTCAAGTTCATTATTACCCCATCCCCAGGTACCATTACCAATCTCGTGTACCCAGTCTGCAGAAAGACTGTTTCCTTCAAATTCATCATTCCATACCAACTCATAACCTGGATATTCCATAGGTGTAGAATACCCTTCTGTAGGAGTTCCGATTGGATCATCTCCTTCAATAATAACAGAGTCATATTTTTCTATAAAATCAAAGAAAGAACTTTTAGATGCATATGCTCTTGTTCTGATTTGATGGGTACCGGTGAATACAAAAGTATGAGTGGCTGTCCCATCTTCAGAAACTACAAAGGTTTCTTCACCATCTTGTATAAATAAGAAACTGAAGTTTTCAGCGCCACTAGCAGTAGCAGTTATTGTTACTGTTTTTTCATTAACGGTTACAGAAGTAACCAGATTGGAAGGCAGGTCTACAATAGTATCTACCGTTTCATCCTCACTACAGGATACAAAGATTAGCAAGGTGACTAATCCAAATAAAATATGTCTCATTCTAAATTGTTTGTTTGTCAAGAAGCATGGTTAGTACTTCTTTATCTAAAATATTTGGCTGGATTTGGCTCAAGATGGCTATAAGATAAGAAGGTCTTCATCAAAAATGAAGCGTAAATCAGCCAAATAGTAAATATTAATTTTTTTTGACATTGTAAATTATGATAAATATTCCTAAAAGAACCACACAACACAAACTACTGTAAATCAACTAACTGAAGTCAACCAAAGCGATTTTAATTAGAAAAAATCGAAATTATCTCTAATTATTGAACCATAAAGACCCAATTTTCATTCTTACTATTATAAAAACTCAATTTGTATTTTGATTTACTAAAAGGACACTATTATGGAAAGCAAAGCAATCGCTGTCTGGTCAGGATCGGGAAAAGACGGAAGTGGTCATCTAACCACAGGAAGTAAGGTTCTTGACAAAACACCGTACAATTTCAAAAGCCGCTTTGAAAATGGTACTGATACCAACCCAGAGGAACTTATAGCTGCAGCTCACGCAGGATGCTTCAACATGAAACTTAGTTTTGTCCTTGGTAATTTTGGATTCACACCAGATAGTCTTGAGTCTAATTGTACTGTAGATATGGTAGATGGTATGATCGCTGGATCCCATATCGAACTTACAGCAAAAGTCCCAAATATAGATATTGAAAAATTTAAGGAATGTGTTGAAGACGCATTCAGAAATTGCCCTATATCGGTTTTATTCACAGACAATGCAGAAATGTCACTGAACTATACCCTAGTTGAGTAATAAAAATCATCTCAACTCCTCGTTGATTTCCCTAACTCCCCCCCGTTATGACAACGAAAGAGGTGTATTATCGTTATCTAAACAGCAACTATTTACATAAGAAAGCCCTTCATCTTGAAGGGCTTTTTTCTGTATTTACTGTATAATAATTCTTTGATTAATTTCTTTCTTCTGATTCCTGGCATTGAGAATATAAACACCAGATCTTAAAGATGAACAATCTAGCTGACTATCCCGCTCCGTTGTCCCAAAGTCAAGCAACACTCTTCCTGTTAAATCTCTAATCTCAATTTCAAAGGTGTCATCCGTCTTCAAATTCAAGATACCATTACCTGGATTCGGATAAACGATAAAAGAAGATTCCTGTACAAGCTCCTCAACACTTACTGGATCTGCCAATATCGGGAATACTACATCATCAACCCAAACTGCATCGTCACCAGTACTTACTGAGAAATCCTTCTGATAAGACCATCGAAGCGCATATTGACCAACCTGAAGTGGGAAAGCATACTGCGACCAAGGAATTTCACCAGACCATGCACCAACTTCAAAATCGTTGATGTAGAATCTTAAGAAATCATAAGTCTCCTCTGTACTTACCTTAGCATTAAAGATCAAATCACCTGGCTCAATCACGTCAATTGTGATCACCATATCAGTCTGCTCCTGGTCATCAATATCCCCTGAACGCATAGATGAAGTTCCTGAAACACTTGTGGTAAAATCCTTAAACCAAGGTGAAGGACTTTCAGATACATATTCAGAAATATAGTCCTCATCTTCAAAATCCTCAATATTCAGATTTATATCTAAGGAAAATGCGGTATCATCCTCGTATGAACCAGAAGAACTACTGAACGAGAAGTTAACCTTGTGATTTAGTGGAGTATTAGCATCCGCTATAATATCATAAACTAAAGTAATTTCATCATCACTGGAAAGAACAGCCGTAGGCAAAGCATCTTCATCGATACTTACAAATGGAGAGTCTTCAGAAAGTAGATGACCTACATTATAAATATCTGCACTACCGTTATTTGCAATAGTAATACTTACTTGAACAGTTTCGCCTGCATCAAAATATCCGTTTGGACTAGAAGAAGCAACATCACTGAAATCAACATTTGAATCTACTGTAAGCTTTGGAGCGTGCAACTCTACATTGGCATTTGAATACCAGGTATCAACACCATCCGTGATTTCTATCAGGAAGGATACATTTACACCATCTTCGATGTACTCATTGACCTCAAAACTGAAGGCATCAGTTACAATTGTAGTCGTACCTTGAGTCAGATTCGGAATAGAAGGAATATCACCGTTTAACATAGTTACATCGGTTGAAGTAGTTGTAACTACCGCACTCAGTGCTTCTGAGTCTTCCAAACCAACATTTGCAAAATCAAGATTTACGCTGATTTGCTCAGAGTAATCTGCCATCTCATTATCGTTTCCAAGCGCATCATTCAAATAATCTAAACTAGAAATTATATAAACACCAGCATCAACCGTAACTTCTACCTCTGATTGATAAGGGATATGATTATAAGCTGTACCTGTCAGCATGAATGTAATAGGTCCGCTAAGCCCTTCAATAGGCAAATTGAGCACTCCGTTTTCAACAGTACCTACACCAAGGATTTCACCATCATAACTTGCAGCAACCGTTGCCCCCTCAACCTCACAAGAAATGGATAGGAATCCTGCATTCAAAGAAACAAATGGTGCATGATTCAATACTAACTGATCCGGCATAGCTGTGCGAAGTACCACAGAAGGATCTCCAAAAATATTCCAGGTATCAGCCATACTAATGCCACCACCTTCATAAGCATCGATCATTGAAGCCATACCCATAAGAGATACACCTCCAATAGTGTGTTTTGTAGGATAAATGGAATTTTCGGTTAGAATATTCGTCATCTCATCCTGTCCTTCCATCGGAGGAGCCCAGGATTGTAGTATAGAAGAGAATACACCACCAATACCACCGGTCGGAAGACCTGTTGAATTATCTGTCGCACGAATCCACGCATCCCCCAAACAAGGACCTGCACCAAAATCATTTTGGAAGTCCCCCACACAACAAGCAACTGCCACAAGGTATGGGTACCTGCCATTATTCATTTGCTCATTTACTGCATTGATATCATAACCTCCTGTTGAAAGAGAAGAATGACCACCATGACCTGTATAGTTTAGGAAGGAAATTCCATTATCTATGTGATCGATTATTGATTGAGTAGATGGCCCACCATCCAGGTCAGCGGAAGGCTCCCCTTGAGTCGGAGAATCCTGAGAATTCGATCCCTGATAACACTCGAAGATCTCTGTATAATTATAATCCAACATTTGAATTTTCAGATTATTCAAATGTTCGTAATCATATTCCCCATCGTCACCAGGTCCTTCATTAGAACCAAGCCCTATTGCTTTACTCATCCAATCAACCTCAGTATTGGGATTAATCTCGTATTCCAGTGTACGATCTACCATCGTGCGGATATGCTCTGTATTCTCACCGTTAAATCGTCCCACAAAAATATCAGCATAATGATCATCGCCATCAACATATGAATAACAATGATCACAGGCATTATTATTACTGGTCTGCATAGTAGGAACGATATTTTCATCTCCGACTAACAAAACAAATGCCAAATCATTATTATTATAATAATCTTTGATAAAATCGAATATATCTGATGGCTCGAAACCTATATCTGCTATATCAACTACTTCTGCACGAATTCCTTTTTGAATCTTCCACTCTACTAGATCCGCAATAGTTGACATGTAGGTTGAAGGACTAATAAACAACATTGACCCCACTTCGGAAACCGCATCATACCTTGATGCAAGAGAACCATAGTTCAGGAATCTGTTTTCCAGAAGTTCTTGCTGACCTTTAGAAATAGACTTAATCGGTTCTTGTGCCTGCTCATCAATAATTTCAAGCGTAAAAGAAGTGTTTACACGCAGAACATCATTCAAAGCATCGTACTGAACCGGATTCAACCAAAGGGTCTGCCCATTAACACCACGCATCTTATAGCTTGATGATAATTCAGCTATTTTCTTTGGAAAAAAACCGGCTTGGTTATAAATATCTCCCTCAATAGCCTCTATCTGACTGGGGTCAGTATCTCTGAAAATAATTCCCTTGGATGGAGGAATATCTACATTAGCTATTTCAATAAAGTCCTGATCCAGAACCTTTATAACAGCTGATGAACTACCTTGTAGTAGAATATTCTCAGAAAGACGGAATATTTCTGGGTAGCCCTTTTTAAGGATAGGCGTTCCTTTTTTTAATTCGGGTACGAAAGAGGTTTCACTTAACCAATTCAAATCTTCTAAATCAGCCTCGTCAATCGAAACTGTCAAAACCGTTTTGGTACTGGTCTGACTTAGAACATTTATATCTACGTCAATCCCCTGAGCGAAAACAAACGAAGAAGTAAAGGTTAGTAAAAAGAGTAATACGTTTTTCATAACAATGATTTATTGTATTTTGATAAGTGGGATAACCCGGTTATTGGATTCTGATTCAATAATCAGGAACAATCTATTGTCCCTTAGGCTTATTATGTTCATTTCTTTTTCTTCTAGTGCATTTAAATCAAAAATAGAAACCAATTTTCCTGAAGCATTGATGATCTTTGCTCTGGCCTTTGTGGCGAAGGGGTTCTTTACAATAAAATAATCTTTAAATGGATTAGGATAAACATAAGATACATCTTCCAATTCAGTCTGCCCAATATTTGTAAAGTTCTTTGTTAAAAAGGTAAATATCAGTGAATTGTCTACCTGTGCACTAGTGTTAGTCTCCACAAGTTTAAGGTCTACCCTTCCATAACCTTCTATTAGATATGGGTTAACCTCAAAACGAATGTATACAGAATCCGTAGGTGCAATCCCGTACATTTCAGCAGCATCTGGCAAGACCCCGTAACAAGCCACATTATCACAAATAGTGACATACCATTCCTCCGGAAGATCTTTAGAAGTAATTTCCCAGGATAGAAAAAGGGAATCTTGTCGGTTATTTTTAAGATAAATAAAAGCTAGATTATAGCTTTCATAACCTAGGTCTGTATGAAGAGAGTCGTCTTCAATAAACTCAAGACCTTCTATTTGAGCATCTAAGGTATGACAAAAAGTAAGCAACCAAAACGATAGAAGAACAATCGAAATATGTATAGATTTCATATTCTAATTTACCTAGCCTTAAAAACATATCCTAAATTTCAACCTAAATAATCTGTACAAAGACATTTTTTTAGCATAAAAAACATAGTAAATAGTCAATAAAGACCAAGTCGATCAAAAAATTATTGAAACCAGGCTTAAAAACTTAAATTTGCCTTCAAATCAACAACTTAAAGTTTCTTATTGAATATGGATTACAACGCATTTTGGGAAAAGGTTAAAGTAAAAGGTCTTGAAATTGGATTGGAAGAAAATTACTTCACCTATTTCAAGGATAATGATTCTTCTTTCTGCAGACTATCGAACGTAGGGTTAAAAAGATGCTCTTACCTAATGCAAATAGAAGATCAGGTTGGTTGCTTTATTGAAGTCAATCATACAAACACTACCTGGAATAAGAAAATATATGACCTGGTACTGAGCTGTCGCGAAGAACTTGAAACACAAATAGGTGTTCCGCTTGAATTCAATGAAGCGGAATTAAAATTCGGAATTTGCAAACATCCGAAAGACCACGAACTTGTATTTGAAGTTGGTACTTCCTCGGAAGAAGAACTAGTGATACATTTGTTAAGATGTTTCTACCTTGTGCTTGAGGAAGTTGATCATGTAGTCCGAAATGCAATGGAAGAAGCTTATTAAAAAACCCTCAAATATATTGAGGGTTATAACTTTATGGTATTCGGGGTACGAATACATCCAATCGCTGTTAATAAGGTAACCGAATTAATTACAAGTCTCAAGAATTTGTTTAACTAGAGCCAATAATTCATATATTTATTTTACTTATTTGTTTCATTTGTAACTAAATATCGATTGTCATTTGCTTTACGTATATTTGCACAGAAATTCTTTTTTTTGAAAACCAATCCAGGAGGGAAAAATGACTATAGAACAAATTTATACAGGTTGCCTAGCCCAAGGAGCCTATTATATTGTTTCTAATGGTGAAGCTGCTATCATAGATCCATTGAGAGAAGTAACACCTTATCTTGAAAGAGCGGAAAAAGATAATGTAAAGATAAAGTACGTTTTTGAGACTCACTTTCATGCAGACTTCGTTTCTGGGCACCTATCTCTTTCCGAGAAAACTGGTGCACCTATCATATATGGTCCGAATGCAAACCCGAGCTTTGAGGCAATCATTGCAGAAGACGGTCAGGTTTTCAACATTGGTGATGTAACCATTACAGCTATTCACACACCAGGACACACCATGGAAAGTACCACCTTTTTACTAAAAGACAAGGATGGTAATGAAGAAGCTATTTTCACTGGCGACACCCTTTTCCTTGGAGATGTTGGGAGACCGGATCTTGCTCAGAAAGCTGCAGACATGACCAGAGAGCAACTTGCCGAGATCCTGTTTGATAGCTTAAGAAATAAGATTATGACTTTACCAAAGCACCTAACCGTATATCCAGGTCATGGAGCCGGATCTGCTTGTGGTAAAAACATGATGAAAGAAACGGTGGATACACTTGAGAATCAGTTGCAGATAAATTATGCATTGCGTGCAGATATGACCAAATCAGAATTCGTAAGCGAACTCCTTGATGGTCTTGCTGAACCACCTGCCTATTTCCCGCTAAATGTAAAAATGAATAAGGAGGGATATCAGCATTTTGATCAGGTTTTATAAAATGGAATGAAAGGACTAAACCCTCAATCTTTTGAGGACCTTGCAAACTCTAGAGATGCTCTTATGCTGGATGTTAGACACCAGTCAGACTTTATGAAAGGACATATTCCAAATTCTATTTTCATAGGTCTTAGCGGAGGTTTTGCGCCATGGGTTGGAGCTTTAGTTAAAGATACCAAGCAAGAAATCATACTAATAGCCGAACCAGGTCAGGAAAAAGAAGCTATCACTAGACTTTCAAGAGTAGGTTTCGACCATGTGATTGGATACCTTGAGGGTGGATTCGAAGCATGGAAAGCAGCGGATAGAGCCTACGAGACTATCGATACCTTGTCCTCTGCTGAACTTGCAGCATTGAATGCTGAACAGCCAGTACAGATATTCGATGTAAGAAAATCTGGAGAATACACAGCCTCACATGTGGAGGGAGCTACCCATACACCACTTTCTTCCATAAATGAATACCTAGAAGATTATAATCAATCAGGAGATCTCTATGTACACTGCAGAGGAGGGTACAGATCTGTTATTGCCATTTCAATATTGAAATCCAGAGGCATACACAACCTAATAAATGTAACCGAAGGATTCAATCAAATGGAAAAAGAAAACTTCAACTTCACTAAAACTTGCCAAAACTAAGTAAAGACTAATAATGTTTAAGTGTAGATAATTAAAAAGCACTAAACAAAATTAAAGCAACATGACCTATATCTCAGTATCTGTAGTTGCTCTTGCTACTGCAGCTTTCTTGATCTTTAACAAATCAAACAGACAGAGTTCCCCCCAACTTAGTACTGATATAAATTCGATCTACGATTTTACAGTTAAAGATATTTATGGTGAAGATTTTTCACTGTCCGAATACAAGGGTAAGAAAATAATGATCGTAAATACTGCATCAAAATGCGGTTTGACCTATCAGTATGAGCACCTTCAGGATCTTTATGAGACCTATAAAGATCAAAACTTTGAAATCATAGGATTCCCAAGTAATGATTTTGCTATGCAGGAAAGAGGTAGTAATGACGAGATTGCAAGCTTCTGCCAAAAGAATTACGGAGTTACTTTTAGAATGATGTCAAAGATCAAAGTAAAGGGAAGTAACAAACATCCATTATATACTTTCTTAACCGAAAAGAGATACAATGGATATAAGGATAGCACGGTAAAATGGAATTTCCAGAAATACCTAATTGGAGAAGAGGGTAAACTGGAAAAGATCATTAGTCCAAAGGATAATCCAAAAGATCCTAAAGTAATTGATTGGATAAAATCTTAGGCTACACAGCCTCAAGTATTTAATCAGAAAAAAAATGTTTTAAATTCCATAAATATTTTTTCAAAAAAATGGAATTTTCAAAAAAAGAGATTTATATTTGCGACCCGAAAGGAAACTTAACAAGTATAAAATATTAAAGGAGAAATATGATAATCGTAACAGTAAAAGATAGTGAGTCTATAGACAGAGCACTACGCAGATACAAAAGAAAGCACCAGAAGCTTGGTATAACTAAACAATTAAGAAATCGTAAGTATTTCACTAAGCCTTCAGTTTCTAGAAGAACTGAAATCCTTAAGGCTAAGTACCGTTTAGAAAAGTACGGTGTTTAATTCTTACTGTTCCGAAAATAAAAGGGATGTGGATGTTTCCACATCCCTTTTTGTTTTCCATAAGACATTTATATGTATATTGTAAAGTAAGCATACTTGATAAGATATATTATTTATATTTTATTTTTATAAATACGTCTTTAACCATACGCCCAATTTCATGTATACTGCACAATTCCTTTACAAAGAAAACAATTGGTCAACCATTAAAGATCAGGGAGTTTCGAATCCTGACTTCATTCTTTGCTTTGGCCAAAGAGAGACTATAGAAAAGAATACCTATAAGAATTTCCTTAAGTATAAATTCCCAGATGCTCCTATTGTCATAGCATCTACAGCAGGGGAAATTAGTAATGACCATGTGTCAGAAAATTCAATTGTGGCGAATGCTATTGAATTCTCCAAAGAATCTTCAAAAGTCAAATACAACTGTATTAACCTAAAGAATTTCGAAAATTCTAGTGTTGCCGGTAAAGCATTGGTTTCAGACATGATCAATGACGATCTAAAACTAATCATTCTATTATCTGATGGACAATTAGTTAATGGTTCTGAACTCGTTGATGGAATTAATAGTGTGACACAAAACAAGGTTCCCGTTACGGGTGGACTTGCAGGAGATGGTCCAAACTTTAATAAAACACTGGTAGGCATCAATGATGACATCCAAGAAGGAAATGTTGTTGCTGTTGGCCTCTATGGCAGTCAGTTGAAAGTAGGATTTGGATCCAAAGGTGGATGGGGACAATTTGGCCCTGAAAGAATTTTAACCAAATCGACTAAAAATGTAGTTGAAGAGATCGATGATAAAAAAGCAGTAGATCTTTATAGGCTATACTTAGGAAAAGATGCAGATGACTTGGTGAACAAAAGTTTCTATTTCCCAATCTCCATTAAAGACGAATCGGGAGAAAATTCTATTGTCCGTACAATTCTCTCCATAGATGAAGATAAAAAGACAATGACCTTTGCCGGAAATATGCCTCAAGGATCAAAAGTGAGGCTTATGAAATTCAATACAGACAAATTGCTCCACGCCTCTACTGAAGCTATGCATGAATCGGCATCTGAACTTCCTTGCAATAACTCACTTTCCATTATGAT
>OMKD01000368.1 GCA_900299495.1 Sphingobacteriales bacterium | reverse complement strand
CCTTTACTTAAAGCCACATTCCAGTCCAAGAATTTTAACAACCGCATATATCCAAGCAGTAAAATAATACTCGTAGATATTAGAACACCTAAAGCAGTTCTGGATACCTTGACCTCCTCTTTAGGATTATTAAACCAACCCATCAAGAAAACGGCTGGAATAAAAGCGATCAAAAAGCCTCCTGTTTTACCATATAAAACAGACCACCCATAGGCATTATTTGCAAAGGTGGTGATCCCAGCAACACCGCTGACTATATACAACATAACTGCAATGACTGAAAGATAAGGACCGAGAAGTCCACCTATCAAAAGGATAGCGAGGGATTGCATAGTTATAGGAATATCAACACCAAAACCCGACAGATCAATGCTAAGATTACCTGAAAACACGAGGCAGTACCATGCGAGCATAATACTCAGGACACTCATTACCGGATTCTGTTTGAATTGCATAAACTATGTTTTTTAAAAAAGAAACCAAGACATTTAAACAATGTCCTGGAATCGTTTTCTTAAATATACAAAAGATTTTAAGCTAATGCCTATCTCTTTGTTCAATGCTACAATAACATTGAAATATTTTCTATATTTTACTTCTCCTTTCTCATTTGAGGGAAGAATAGAACTTCCTGAATAGAAGAATTATTGGTCAACAACATACAAAGTCTGTCTATACCTATACCCAAACCTGATGTTGGAGGCATACCATACTCCAGGGCACGAACAAAATCCTCATCCATCACCATTGCTTCATCATCACCGCGCTCTGCCAGCTTCAACTGATCCTCAAAACGTTCTCTCTGATCAATAGGATCATTTAGCTCAGAATATGCATTCGCAACCTCTTTACCGTTCACAAAAAGCTCGAAACGCTCTACCAAACCTTCTTTCGATCGGTGCTTCTTTGCAAGAGGCGTCATTTCGATTGGATAATCTGTAATATAAGTAGGCTGAATAAGGTGGCTTTCTACTTTTTCTCCAAAGATCTCATCGATAAGTTTACCAACACCCATGGTGCCATCAACTTCTATGTGATTCTCCTTACAGAAAGCACGAAGCTCTTCCTCATTCTTTCCATTAATATCGTATCCTGTATATTTTTCAATGGACTCTGCCATAGACATTCTGGTGTAAGGACCTTTGAAATCGATTTCCTTCTCCCCTACCATGCACTTAGTGCTTCCATTTACATCCTGAGCAACCTTTTCCAGACAGTTTTCAACCATCTCCATCATCCAGATATAATCTTTGTATGCTACGTAGATCTCCATTGAGGTAAACTCTGGATTATGCGTCCTGTCCATTCCTTCATTACGGAACATTTTACCAAACTCATAAACACCATCGAATCCACCTACGATCAAACGCTTTAGGTACAATTCATTGGCGATACGCATGTAAAGAGGCATATCTAATGTATTGTGATGTGTTGCGAATGGTGCAGCAGCAGCTCCACCGTGGATAGGTTGTAAGATTGGCGTTTCAACTTCCAACCATCCGTGATCATTGAAGAATGAACGCATAGAGTTGATCAGTTTAGTACGCTTGATGAAGGTCTCGCGAACTTCAGGATTTACTGTTAAATCCACATAGCGCATTCTGTATCTCAATTCAGGATCAGTAAATGCATCATAAACGTTACCTTCCTCATCACGCTTCACTACAGGTAGTGGTTTCAAAGACTTAGAAAGTACTTTCATTTCTGTTACGTGAATAGAGGTTGTTCCTGTTTTGGTTACAAATGCATGTCCCTTTACACCAATAAAGTCACCTATATCCAACAACTTTTTGAATACAGTATTATATAAGGTCTTATCCTCACCTTCACAGATTTCATCTCTTGAAATATAAACCTGAATCGTACCTGACGAATCCTGTAACTCTGCAAAAGAGGCTTTACCCATCACGCGTTTCATCATCAAACGACCTGCTATAGATACTTCTTGGAAATTGCCAGCTTCTGCATCGAATTCCTCTTTTATCTGTTTGGCCTTGGCGTTGATTTCAAATTTCTCAGCAGGATATGGGTCAATACCCAGCTCCCTGATCTTACCTAAATTTTCTCTTCTTACCAGTTCCTGATCGCTTAATTGCATGATGGAATTTTAAATTAGTTGTTATAAATAGAATGCAAAAATAAAGGATTAACAGTTAAATATTACATGTAGTTGGGGAAAAAAGTATCTAATGGTTAAATTTATGAGCTAGAGAAAATATTATCACCCTGAACATCCTTTCATTTCCCATAACAATCAGGCAAAAACAAAGACCCCTCAGAAAAACCAAGATTAAATAATCTTTAATTAAAAAGCTTGTTTTCAATAAGTTGATTAAGGTCATTACCTTTGTGGCAATTTTTGAAAACGGAATCATATTCCATTTCGGATATGATCATCAAACTTAACCTTTAAGCATGTTAATCAAACAGTTAAAGCGATTAATCTTAGCAGTAAGTGCTTTTATTCTTACCCAACCGCTAATGGCCCAGTCTGGCCTTGTTATCAATGAATTTTCACAAGGTAGTTCCGGCGAATGGATTGAACTTGTCGTTGTAGGAGATTGTGAAGTGGACCTTAGAGGTTGGATCATTGATGATAATAATGGAATATTCACCGATTGTGGTGCAGGAAATAATATAGAACACGGAACCTTCTCCGGACACGGAGTAGCGGCTGGCCACCTTAAATTTAGTAATAACGCCACTTGGGCTGCAGTAAAGGCAGGAACAATAATTGTGGTTTATGCCAATAATGCATTTACGGGTACCCTTCCAACAGGTGAACCTGCCTCTACAGGAGATCCAACAGATGCAAATTGCGATCTTTTAAGATGGTGTCCTATCAACTCTGCGAATTCAGCATATTTTGATCAAAATTCTGTATCTCCAACTTCCGGAGGTTCAACAGGGTGTAATTGTGCTACGAATAATGCACCTCAGGGGAATTTTTCTTATGCTGCAGGAGGACTTCCTGTAAACAACGGTAGTTGGGCCAGCGTCGGACTGAGAAATGATGGTGATGGAATCCAAGTCAGACAACCAGATGCTTCATTCTTCCATGGGTTTTCTTATGGCTCGCCAGGAGGATCATG
>OMKD01000367.1 GCA_900299495.1 Sphingobacteriales bacterium | reverse complement strand
TGACTGAATCCGGATAATAATGGATTGCCAATTCGAAAATATTAAGGGCATCTTCAATTCTTTTTTCCTGCAAAAAATTATACCCATCAGCATTCAAATAAAAGGCTTCTGGCTTATACGATTTGCCTATCAAATCACTGTATTGGTTGTAGTATTTCACAGCAGCATTTGTATACCCTATTCTTCCAATATTCAACTCAAAAGTATCTTGTATTGCTTCCAGAGCAGAAAGATCAAATGCATCAACAATCGGAGTCTTTGAGAAATCTAATTGAGTATACCTTTTAAAATTCCCCGATGTTACCAAGAGGCCTTTCATTTTATCCTTATTGAAAGAGATTGAAACATCAGCACTTCTGCTTCTCAAAGCATCGTACAGTTCAAACTGGAGTTGATCCTCTTCAATAACAATATCCTGAACCTGCATAACATCTTTCCCATGAGGACTGAAGAAAGAAAGACTGACCTCAGCTTGGCCATTATTAGATTGAATCTCCATAGACTGACCCAAGTATTCAGAACCATAGCTTCCGCTTCCGTACCATTTCCCTGTAATTTTGTCTAATTCTAAGGTTTCGCCTTTATCCAATGTAGGTATGGTATAGCCTGGAGCAGGCTTATCAAAATCCAGATAATCATCAGATCTATGCATAGCATTAACTACTTCCCAGGAGGATTTCTGTATCAATTGAGCATCTTCGGCAGAAAGCTCAATCAACAGTTCATTATCTGAAATTCGCTCTCCAGTACTTGATAATCTTGAACCAGAAATACTTTCAGGTAAGCCTTTAGGGTCATCTTCCATCAAAGTGGCGTAAAGGGTAATAGCCGATAAATATGAACCTGCCTGAGATGGATGACCGCCATCATCAGCATACAAGGATATACTCGGATTTGTTCGAACTTCATCCCAAACCAAACCAACAGGAGCGACCATTGCATTCAGTTCTTTTGCGATTGTCGAATAGGCATGTGACAGGATCGCTTGTTCTTCGGGTTGATCACGTACTGACCAGGTCATCAGAAATACAGTTTTCGCACCTGATTCTTTAATCGCAGCATCAAATTTTCTGGCATGTTCAAAAAACAAATCAGTCGGTCCAAAATAAGTTTTATTATCTATGACAAGACCCATACCGAGTTTGCTTTGCTCCTGAAGCACCACATAATCCCATGCACCAGATTGGATACTTTCCAAGGTACTTTCATTCTTCCAGTGATCAGCCAGTGTCATACCTCCTCCGCTTATGAGTTGAGTTTCTACTTCTTGTTTTGGAAATCGTTCCTGTAGAAGGGCTTTGACCACTTCAGGGGTGCTGTTATAGTAGGTGTAACTGTTTCCTATAAATAAAATTTTCAGTTTATCGTCTTGCTTGGGTTGTGTGCACGAAAACGCCAGAACCCCTACTAAAAGCAGAACTAAGTACTTTTTCAGGTTTGTCATCTTAAAATTTAATATTCCTATCCTAAAGGATGCAAAATTCAAGCCCTTTGGTTCGTTCACAAGAGCATTTCTTTTCATTCGCTGTCTAAATATTTCCCAGAAACAACCCTACTTCTTAGACAATGAATGTATTTTATGAAATCTACAGAGAAAATTAATTACCAGTGTTTATTCAATGTTTTACGCAGATTTAATTTACAATGCCCTTTTACCGACTTATACATCTCTGGAACTCCAGAAAATTCAACGGAGAATAAGTCATCTGCAACCCTGGAGAGCTTAATATTCACTTGCTCTAGATACTGATGCATGCCATCATAATATCCCGTAAAATAATCCTCATGCCAGGCCTCATCGGCTTCTTCTTCGCTTGGGACATCTAATTCCACAGTACTTGCCGTCAATAAATTAACTTTTGATTTTGTACGAATCTCTATGGTTGGAGGAAAAACATTATTCCTAGATTCACAATCTTCTGCCTGCATCCAAAAATGGATAGAAAACCTAAGTGCCCTTCTTCTTACCCAATGAAATCTTATAATCATCCAAAGTACCCTGAACCTGCAGGTTGAGATACTTAATTTTTGTATTGGGATCTACTTCTTCAATTTCATCGACTTTGCCTTCATTAGATGCAGTATCTTCTTTGCCACCGAATAATTTAGACCAGGCAGCCTGTCGAACTGTTTTCCTTGGAATACGTATATAATAGTCAATATTATGAGCACTATCATGTGTACCTGATAACTCTATATGACCTATAGTTGATTCAATAGTCATATTAGGAATACTAATTTCTCCTTTGTTGACATCTAATTTATTTTCTAAGGTATCAAATCGAATGTTTTGCAAATCCTTATCACCCATATAATCAGAAAGTGCCAGCATCGGATCATAGTTTTTCAACTCTCCGTCCAATACTTTTACATCCATTTCTATAAAGGATTGATCCAGGTCAGGCACCATGTCTGGATATACTCTGATCTTACCCGTAATCTTGGTGGTCAGCTTCCCTTTTAAATTTTCTGAAACGAGATGATCCTGCCCAAAGTTTTCAAACTTAAACAGCAATAGATCCAGATCCACATTATTCATTTCCAATGCTGGCTGCATATAGATATGCTTAGGATCACTTCCGTTAAAATATCCTGTCAACTGCATATTACCCCCTGCTGCATCCATGTAGAAGGTATCTATATAAATGTAATGATCCGGTGTTGTTCTGAAGTCTGACTTTATATTTTGAAGATCCAGTCTATGGTAAATAAAGTGCCCAATATCTGCCTTGAAGCGCATATCAGTAAATGGCAGCTCATATAGATTGAATGCATCTGCATGCGCTGCAACGTCTTCCATTTCCGATTCAACAATTGTTGAAGTATCTAAGGGAGCTCCTCCCATATCAAAATCGAAAAGCGCATCATAATCGATATAATCTGCTCGAACCTCCAGATAATTATCGCGCTTTTTAATACGCTGATCTTTTCCCAGATAATAATTTAGATCAAAATTAAAAGTAGTGGTGCCGATCTCCCCATGAAAATCATTGATTACAATATGCTCATCTTCATAATGGATATTCCCTCTGAAGTCATGGAAGCGCTGAGGATGCAATTCCATTTTTGTATCTAACTTATCCAGTTTAAGATCTATGGAATTCAAGGCTGAATCTTCATAATGCATCTTAGAGGTAAAATGTAAAGCTAAGTCATCAAAGATCTCATGCCTGTATTCTTCCGGAACATAATTTTCTCCTTTATAAGAAAAAACATCTTCCAACTTCAAGGTATCCGAGGTAAGATTAATAT
Source organism: Sphingobacteriales bacterium (assembly GCA_900299495.1). Classification (GTDB taxonomy): domain Bacteria; phylum Bacteroidota; class Bacteroidia; order Chitinophagales; family Saprospiraceae; genus AM-2324. The sequence continues at coordinate 354 of OMKD01000367.1, read as the reverse complement.
CAAGATCCACGACTCCATTTAGCTCCGGCTGCATCCAAAAGGCGTAATCATGAATAAGCCCATCAAAATGAAAATCACTATCGTCTATATACCCTGTAAAATCAACAATCTTTAAATCAGCACTATCGATCAATATATCCACATGGAAATCATGTAGCTCGTGTGGATAATGCTTTAAGCCTGCATGCAAACTATCGATAAAAAATTCACCTGTAGGCAGGTATTCAGACTCTGTAAAGTCTTTAGCAGAAGCGACAAAGGAAAGCCCTAAGCTGAGGTCCTCGATCTGTTCATCAAAACCTGTTTTTATAGAATCCAACTCAGAGAATCCTGTTAATTGGGCAATGTCCAGGT
>OMKD01000366.1 GCA_900299495.1 Sphingobacteriales bacterium | reverse complement strand
TGCTCCGAACTACATTGCTTTCCGCGAACCGGATATTGACGATCACCTTCAAAATACCCAAGTACGATATCTAATTTTTCATTGGCATCAAAATCATCTGCAAAGACATCAAAGGTTTTTCCGTTTCTAGCTTTGTATTTGTAGTTATTACCTAGATTTCCAGCAATAAGATCTTTCAGTCCATCATTGTTGATATCTACGAGTTTTAAACAATTCCACCAGCCGGTATAATCATCTCTGAAGAAATTCTCAGAACGATCAACCAATTCAAATCCATTGTTTAAAAAGATCTTTGGACTCATCCACTCGCCTACTACAATCAAATCCTGTTTGCCATCCTGATTGAAGTCATTCCAATCTGCATCTGTGACCATACCGAAGTCTTTCAATACCTCATTGAAAGCAGCATCGGCCAGTTTAAATTCTATCTTCTCTTCATCAGTGATGTTCTCCAGAATAAAACTACTTGCCGGCAATGGATACTGTCCAGGAACCTGACGTCCTCCAATAAATATATCCATATCGCCATCCATATCGAAATCCACCTTACGGATTACCGAGCATGAGCTTTGGTAATTTGAAGGGAGAACAGTATTGCTTTGTTCGAATACTCCATTGTTATTGACGTAGAATTGATCTTTATAATAGTCTGAGGACAGATCTTCTTCTGATCCTCCTGATCCTACGATCAAATCCATATCGCCATCTTTATCTGCATCAATAAAGAGCGCAGCATTTGATTCGTGATGAGTATCTTCAAGAACTTGCACTTTCTTATTGCCTAAGGCATCTATTGTAAGTACTTGTGATTGTTGATCCTTTGCACCACCAAGGAAAATATATTTCATATTACCGTCTAGCGATTCTCCATATTCCAAGGCTGGTCCAAAACTCGACATTTGATGAGGTATCAAGATTTCTCTTTTAAAATCATCAAAGGTATTTTCTTTATGCGTCCAGGTAAACTGAGCGATATCCAGAGGCTTAAAATAAGCCTCTGAAACCTGCTCCTTATACTGAAATACTTCAGCTCTACCAATTATTAATTCTCTATTTTCATTGACACCGAGATTTCGGTGTACTTCTTTCAAGCCGTTTGGCCATAATACTACCAAACTATCGATCAGCTGATCCTGCCCAAGACCAAAATGAATCTTTTCAGAAACAGCAGACTGAAATCCTCTAGTTCGAGTATGTTCGTGGAACTGTATCTTCCCATTGTGGTGTAACCACATTTTCGTACCCAATCCGGTAAGATTATTATCTGTTCCTTTAAGCTTGAACGTTGCAAAGTTGTTATTCCCTAATTCAACACTCAGGTTTTTGAATACACTTGCTGTCGTATCTATATTGTTTACAATCAACTCCAAGTCTCCATCGTTATCCAGATCTGCATATGCCAGACCATTGGAAAAATCTTCTCTGGAGATTCCCCACTCTTTGTTTACATGCTCAAAATGAGTACCATCTACATTTTTGAACATATAGTTATCAACTTTTTTGGAAGGCATCTTTGCCATCAGATCATCCAGTGAAAGTTCTTTGTACTTCACTTTAAGACTGATATCGATACGCTCCAGCCAGTTGAAATAATCTTTGTTGTTTATGTCTTTTCTTGTTCCATTGGTTATGTAAAGGTCTTTGAAACCATCATTATCATAATCGGCAAACAAACAGGCCCAGCTCCAGTCGGTGCTCTCCATGTTTGAGAATTTGGCTTGATCGCCATAGAAAGGAATGCCATCTTTTGTCCCCTGATAAGTCTGCAGGGAATTGTACATATACTGATAGTGGAAACCCAGATTTACGTTATTCCAAAATCCCTGAATATCCATACTTGCCATATTGGCCTTTGAACGGTAGTTATCAACAGGTGACATATCCAATTGGAAAATATCCAACTTACCGTCCTGATTAAAATCTGCTGCATCTACACCCATTCCATAGAATGAAGTATGCGTAAATGCTTCTTCAAGGTGGTTTTTAAATGTTCCATCACCTTGATTAATAAAAAATCTATCCGGAGTATTAAAGTCATTAGACAGATAAAGGTCTGTATAACCATCCTGATTGAAGTCATTGGCTAATACACCAATCGTCAATCCAAAATTCTGTATACCAGATTCTTCAGACACATCTGTAAAGGTACCATCGCCATTATTGCGGTACAAGTGATCCGATTCTTCCCACTTGTTCTCATCCATCTTTTTTCTGTATTCAAAAGAATACGAATCAAAGGAAGTCGGTACGTAGTTCCCTACTAAAAGGTCAAGGTCACCATCATTATCATAATCAAAAAACACTGATTGAATAGAGTAGCTGGCATCTGCTACACCATAATCTTCTGCCTCTTCAGTAAACTGTGGAATACCAGAAGCATCAGGCCCCTGATTGATCCAAAGCTCATTCTTACGACTCATCCACTTCCCTGCTACAGAGATATAAATATCTTCCAAACCATCCTGATTCACATCAGCAACGGTCACCCCAGTATACCACTTGGATGCACTAGTGATACCACTGCTTTGGGTAATGTCTTCAAAATTAAGATCACCCTGGTTTAGATATAATTTGTTCTCTACCATATTTCCGGTAAAGAATACATCCTCCAGACCATCCTGATTGAAGTCACCAACAGCAACTCCTCCACCCATGTAGAAATAACCATAGGTAAAGAAATTCATAGAATCTGTGACAGAAAGATCATTCCTAAAATCAATGCCACTAGAAGCAACTTCGATTTCAGAAAATATTTTTGAAGAAGATTTAGTTGTAGATAATTCTCTATCCGAACAAGCACTAAAGAGTAAAACTAGGAGGGAGATAAATCCTACTGCTCTATTCATAATCATTGTTTAAAAAACCCGGGCCGAAGCCCGGGCCTACTCTCACTGAATATTCTAGATCTTAGTAACCAGGGTTCTGAGTTAGGTTACTTGCTCTAAGTATTTCATTTTGTGGTACTGGAAGCAACTCGTGCTTTCCAGTCTGGAAGTTATCTAATTCGTCAGCAGCCATGCCCCAACGAACAAGATCGATATAACGAAATCCTTCCAATGCAAGCTCAAGCTGACGCTCTTTAACGATTGCATTCAATAGATCCGAACCAGTAGCAGTAACATCTGCCAATCCAACTCTTGATCTAACTTTGTTAAGCTCTGTTTGAGCAGCTCCGTCGTTACCAGCTCTGTGATTAGCTTCAGCAGCCATCAATAAAACATCAGCATAACGGATTAGCCTCCAGTTAGTACCATAGTTCAACTGGAATACATCTTCATTAGACTCCGTTGAATAAGCACCATACTTTCTTCTAAGGTAACCTTGGTAATCAAATGGCTCTGAACCATCGTACTCACCACCTGCATCGATATACTCTTGCTCTGACATTAGCGTTGAAGCTCTTCTTACATCGTCACCTTCAGCAACGAATGCATCCCAAAGCTTAGCAGAAGGGTAGTTGAATCCCCATCCGTTGTTCAAAGAATCAACACCAGAGAATACACCTTCACGAGCACCCATCAACTGAATGTGGATATTAGACTCTGAACGAGCACCCCAAGGGTAACCATTAGCACCCCAGTCATAACCTGCAGTTTCGATATATACAGCTTCCATGATTGACTCTGTACCTAGCTCACCTACTTCAGCAAATACATCAGAGTAATTTGCCTCAAGACCATACTCTCCTGAAGAGATGATTGTTCCGAATGTAGAAGCAGCACCAGACCAGTTCTCCTGATAAAGCTGAGCTTTACCTAAGATTGCGTGTGCAGTACCTTTTGACATTCTGAATCTGTCCGCACTTGAGTACTCACTCTTGTTTGGAAGTACAGCAGCTGCTGCAGTTGCATCAGCTTCGATCTGTGCATATACGTCAGCTTTAGGAGCTCTCGACTGATTGTACTCAGATGGAGAAAGCTCTGTAAGAATTAATGGAACATCTCCGAAAAGAGAAACTAACTCCAGGTAGTAATAAGCACGTAGTGCCTTAGCTTCTGCAACCAAACGAGATTTGAAGTCATTATCTGCCTCTACGTTGTTGATTACAAGATTAGCTCTGTAAATACCGTAGTAGTTTACTGCCCAAGTTGCTTCGATAGGTGCATTTGTTGCATCAAATGCCATTCTGTCGATAGCTACATAGTTTGGCTGGTCACCTGCATTTGCACCACCTGCCTGAGACTCATCAGATGGAAGTGTCTTTACCATGTAAGGAGAAGACCATCCTGAACCCCATTGGTTCTGGTGCCACTGAAGGATATCGTACACAGCCATAGTTGCCTGATTGGCATCATCGTCTGTTTTATAGAATTCATCAACTGATAGCTGATTATTTACATCTACATCAAGGAAATCAGCACAAGCGTATATTCCTACGAATAATACTAATGCACCAAATCCTTTAATTAATAATGATTTCATTTTAAGATTTTTACTGAATTAGAAAGAAACATTTGCTCCGAACATGATCTTCTTAGGTAGAGGGTATACACCTCTGTCAATACCTTGAGAACGATCATCACCAGAACCAACTTCCGGATCCATACCTACATAGTTTGTAAATGTGAAGAAGTCTTCAAGAGAAACATAAACGCGAGCTCCTTTCATAAATGAACTGTCAGTAAAGTTATAACCTAACTGCATTTGCTTGATACGAAGGTAAGAACCATCGAAAATCATAAAGTCAGAGTTATAAGCATATACATTGTCAGCATTTGCTCTGAACCAGTCATTTGTTCCGCTTCCCTCAGTCCAACGATCTTCGTAGAAGAATGCAGGCTTGTTAGCAGTTGCACGGTCAGTACGGTTATATCCTAGAAGGATATCGTTACCTCTTGATCCCTGCATGAACATAGTAAAGTCAAATCCTTTGTACTCTGCTGCCAAACGGATACCGTAAAGCATATCTGGGTGAGGACTACCGATGAATGTCTGATCATCTGGAGTAATAGTTCCGTCGCCGTTTACATCAACAACGATTGGATCACCTGCAGAGAAACCTTCTGTCAAACCAAAAGCTGCCATGTAATCATTAGCTTCCGATTCAGATTGTAGGATTCCATTAGTTTGGTAACCACGGAAGTACCAAGCTGGAAGACCAGTTTCAAAGGCTGTAGCAGTCCACCCAACACCAACACCAGCACCTGGTGCAAAGTTTAGGTTTTCATCCAAAGCAGTAACTTCGTTCTGAATTCTTGTCATGTTTGCACCCAATTCGAAATCAAGATCTCCAAATGAGTTTCTGTAAGTAAGTTCTACCTCCCAACCTTTGTTAGAGATATCACCAAGGTTAACCACTGGTGCATTGTTACCTACAAAGTTAGGAATTACACCCTGGTTCAATAAGTTTTTAGTTTCTTTCTGGAAGTAATCAACTGTAAGCGCAACGCGATCGTTGAACATACCTACATCGATACCGAAATCCAATTGCTCTGAAGTTTCCCAAGTCAACTCAGGGTTCGAAAGGATTGTAGGCTCAGCTGCAATGTTAAGATTACCATCACCATCAGGATATGCATTTCCAAAACCAATTGCTGATTTCCATGCACCTGGGCTTAGGTTAGCCAAAGAACCATTCTGTCCCCAACTCGCTCTAACTTTCATGAAGTTAAGCGTACTTGATTTAGGGAAGAAATCTTCTTTAGATACAACCCAACCTAATGAAGCTGATGGGAAAGTACCCCACTTTGCTCCGTCAGCTAATAAAGAAGAACCATCTCTTCTCAATACTACGCTTAATAGGTATTTACCTGCGTAGTCATAGCTTACACGACCAAAGTAAGAAAGTAGATTAGACTGAGACTCTCCACCGTTAGCAGTAGTGAACTCATTTCCTGGCTGTACTGAACCTAAGTAACCGAAGTTATCAGACTCAATAATTAGACCAGAACCTGCACCAAGAACATAGCTATTCTGGTAAGAGAACATAGATGTACCCGCAACAACAGAGATATTACTAGCTCCGAAAGATTTGTTGTAGTTCAAGTAGTTCTCCCACTGGATATTAGAGTTGTTCCAGTGTGTCTGCTCTACAGTTGCAATATTTGACTGAGAAGTTGCAGTGAAGAAGTAAGAAGGCGTCCAGTTGTGGAATCTTCCGTACTCATTATCAACACCCAATCTTGAAGTAACTGTAAGACCTTCCATAAGCGTTAGCTCTGCAAACATTGATCCCATTAGACGATTAGTCGTATTACCACTACCGTTTAACAAGTGCTGAGCTGCAACTGGATTATAAATCTCACCGTTTACAAATTCAGACATACCGTATACGTTGCCATCAGCATCAGTTAGGATACTGTTACCAGCATCAACCTGATCCTGAACGAACTGAGGTACACCATTTCCATAAGTTACAGGAGTAAGTGGATCCATCATGATTGTGTTACCAAGAACACCACCAAACTCAGAATCCTCTGCAATACCTTTACGGTTAGAATTTGTGTAGTTCAAACGAACACCAACTTTCAATCTGTCATTTACATTTGAGTTGATATTCGCACGGAAAGCTGTACGTGTAAATCTATCACGATCACCAACTACCATACCGTCCTGATCAAAGTAAGATCCCTGAACATAGTAATTAGTCTTGTCATTACCACCAGTAAATGATAATGTGTGATTCTGAAGTGGAGAAGTTTCGAAAACCTCATCCAACCAGTTTGTATTTACACCAGCTGCCTGTACATCAGCAACAGTACGACCAGCAATACCCGCTTCTTCCATATAAGTAGCGTGCTGAGTAGCATCCATTAACTGAAGATTAGAATTCAAACTCTGGATACCATACTGAGCTGAATAAGTAACTGTACTTACGCCTGAAGATCCAGATTTTGTAGTAATGATAACAACACCGTTAGCACCCTCAGCACCATAGATAGCTGCTGCAGCTGCATC
>OMKD01000365.1 GCA_900299495.1 Sphingobacteriales bacterium | reverse complement strand
GAAGTAATTGCATCGTAATTATAAGGTACATATTTGGAATCCATAGACCATAAAGTAAAAAATTACAAGGCTAAAATTGTAATTTATGCCATATAAAATTTAATCAGCAGATAGAATCGATAACTCGTTATGCAGGATTTGATAAAGGAATTACAGGAACTTGAAACGCTAGCCAAATACCTGGAGCCATCGACTGTTCAGATGAAGGCTTGGACTGATCAGGTCAACTCCTATGGATTAAACTTTCTGGAAGGACTGGAAGAAGGTGGAGCTTACAAACAATATGATGGTCAGAAACTGGATTTTATCGACTTTGATGAAGAGGGTTCATCCATGGAGCAGATACTAAATAAAATCAAAGAAACGGTTGATAAGTTTGGGATTAATCCTGCTTCGGGAGGACATCTTGGATATATTCCCGGAGGTGGGCTTTACAGCAGCGCACTTGGGGATTATTTAGCAGCTGTTTCTAACAGATATGCAGGTATATTTTATGCAAATCCTGGTGCTGTAAAGATGGAAAATGATTTGATTCGATGGACTGCAGAGGTTATGGGCTATCCTTCAAATGCCGGAGGTAATTTGAGTTCAGGTGGTTCAATTGCCAACCTTATAGCTGTGACTACAGCCAGAGACCGATTGGGAATTGAAGGAAGTAAAGTGGAAAAAGCGGTGGTGTATATGACCGAACAGGTTCACCATTGTGTGCACAAAGCACTTCGGATAGCAGGACTTGGAAAAACAGTTTGGAGAAGTATACCCATGGATGCAGATTTCAGGATGGATGTACTGGCACTCGAAACAGCATTAGAAAAGGATAAGGCAGCTGGTTTGATTCCATTTATGATTTTTGCATCAGCCGGTACTACTGATGTTGGTGCAGTAGATCCTCTGGATAAAATTGCAGACCTTTCAGAACAATATGGTAGTTGGTTTCATGTGGATGGAGCCTATGGTGCAGCCTTCAACCTAGTTGATTCTATGAGGCCACTGTTTAAGGGTATAGAACGTTCAGATAGTTTGGTAATTGATCCGCACAAAGGCTTGTTTCTTTCTTATGGTCTAGGAATCGTGTTAGTCAGAGATGTAAAAGCAATGGCAGAAAGCCATTATTATAATGCGAATTATATGCAAGATGCTAAGGCAGACTCGGCAATGCATTGGAGTCCGGCAGATTTATCACCGGAGTTAACAAAACATTATAGGGGAATGCGTATGTGGTTAAGTTTTAAGTTGTTTGGGCTGAGAGCATTTAGAGCCTCCATTGAAGAAAAGCATTTACTGACTAAGTATTTTTGGAACCGAATGAAAGAGGAAGGTTTTGAATTAGGTCCTGACCCAGCACTTTCTGTCACAGTGTATCGTTTTGTGCCGCCAAAAGGAGATACAAATGTATTCAACCAGAATCTAATGAAAGCGGTACTTACAGATGGCTTTAATTTTATTTCCTCAACAACCATTGAAAGAAATATTTGGTTGAGACTTGCTGTATTATCTTTTAGGACCCATAAGGATCGGATAGATCATTTGATCCATACTTTAGTGCAGGCAAAAGACGAATTATTGAGCAAACAATAGAAAAACTCATGCTTTTTTCGGATTTTAGCCCACTTTTTTAATTAAAACAGTTTCAAATATGAAGGCAGGAATTATAGCAACCGTTTTGGCGATTCTTGCAGGTGCAATCGTGCCTGTGCAAGTTGGAGTAAATGCAGTTTTGGATCAGCAATTGAAGAGTCCTTTCTTTACTTCATTTATTGTGTTCTTGGTAGGAGCTGTAGGAATCTTTATTTCCTTTATGTTCACGCAGGAGACAATTCCAACCGCAGTCACCGTTAAGGCGAGTAGCTGGTGGGCATGGCTTGGTGGATTATTAGGAGCACTTTATATATTATCCTTGATCATTTTATCGCAATACATTAATATAGGTTTATTGACCATACTTGCACTTGCAGGACAATTGGTTATGGCTATGATTGTGGATCATTTTGGCTGGTTTGGTTCTACCGTAAATCCAATTACTTATTTGAAAGTTTTAGGGCTGGTATTGATAGGTGTAGGGATCTATTTGATCAAAAAGTTCTGAAAATCAGGGCTTAATTTGTTAAAAAATCAGAAAACGCCTTTCCTGGAGGGGATGTTTTCTTTAATTTAAAAGTTATTAAGTAAGAATAATACGTTCTAATACATTTAAAACGTTGATTATTAGACTTGATAAAGTAAAGAAATAACCCAAATGTAAGCTATGTGCTAGGATTTACGGATAATAAAAAATAAAATGTGTTATTGTCGAATAAGTTTTATGTATATATCTTAAATTCACGCAAGGAAAACTAATATTACTACATGACATCTCAACCAAAGAAGAAGAAAAAAACTGGAAATAAAATTGTTGATGAACGCGTACCCAAGTTAACAGGGTTAATGTTATTGTTTATTTCCTTTTTTCTTGGAATGTCGATGATATCCTATCTTTTCACCTGGTCTAGTGATCACGATGTGGTGGATTCTATGTCCTTCCTGAATTTTTTAGGTTCTGGCGAAGAAGTTGAAAATTGGTTAGGTTTATTTGGAGCGATTATCTCCAACTTCTTTATCTATTGGATGTTTGGTTTGCCTTCCTTTTTATTGGTGTATATGCTTATCGTAGTTGGTTGGTTTAAGTTTCAGGGAAAACCTACAATGGAGGCTGTCCGTAAAGTTCGTATTGCATTGATCTTTATGGTTGTCCTTTCCATATTGGCTGAATTTATATTTCAAGGGACAGATTTTCAAGTTGGAGGAGCAATAGGAGAATGGGCATGTGACCAGTTAAAACTGAAACTTGGGGTTGTAGGATTGATCTTATTTATTGGATTCTCTTTAGTAGGACTATTAGTCTGGCTAATTAATCCTGATTTTTCCCAAATGGGTACAAAAGAGATTGCCGAGGAAGGAATGCTTTATATTAAGGAAGTCGCTAAAGGAAAGAGGAAATTGGAACCTATAAAGCGTGAAAATGGGGCATTCTCTGCTGCTACCGTAGCTGCTGAACAGCCACAGGAAGAGCAGAAGCCAAAGACATTAAGACCTCGTGATAAAGCAACTATCCAGAAACAAGAAGATGCACATGCAAGCGATAAAGCAAAATTTGTTAGCAAAGGCGAACAGCTTTCTTTTGATGTGGATAGTAAAAAAGCGAAACAGTCGAAGCCTAAGTCATTAGATGCTGCAAATGCAAGTCTGGAGATTGCGGATGGAAGTAAAGAAGAACGACAGAACAAATTATCTATAGAATCAGAGAATAATGAAAAGTTTGAAGAGTACGATCCTACTCTGGAACTTTCAAAATATAAGAACCCTACTTTGGGATTACTGAATGATTATGCATCCAGTAAAGTAGAGATTGACCGATCAGAGTTGGAAGCGAATAAAGATCAGATTATTGCAACGCTTCTGAATTATAAAATTGAGATTACAAAGATTCGTGCTACAGTTGGACCGACAGTAACACTTTATGAGATTGTTCCCGCGCCAGGAGTTCGTATTTCCAAGATTAAAAATCTGGAGGATGATATTGCACTTTCTTTATCTGCATTAGGAATTCGAATTATTGCACCTATCCCTGGGAAAGGAACCATAGGTATCGAAGTGCCAAATAAGAAAAAACAGATCGTATCTCTTAAAGAGGTTTTGCAATCTGAAAAGTATCAGGATGCAAAAATGGATCTTCCAATAGCTTTGGGTAAAACGATTTCAGATGAAGTCTTTGTTGCCGATTTAGCTAAGATGCCTCACTTACTTGTTGCCGGTGCAACTGGTCAGGGTAAATCAGTAGGTATAAATACTATTCTGATGTCCTTGTTGTATAAAAAGCACCCTTCACAGGTTAAGTTGGTATTGATCGATCCTAAGAAAGTGGAGCTTTTCCCTTATTCAACAATTGACAAATTCTTCTTGGGTGTATTGCCTGATCAGGAAGAACCAATTACAACAGAGACCAATAAAGTGGTTAATTTGCTTAACTCTCTTTGTATCGAAATGGATAACAGATACAATCTTTTGAAAAAAGCACATGCCAGAAACCTTAGAGAATATAACAATAAGTTCATTAAGCGGAAATTGAATCCAGCAAATGGACATAGATATTTACCGTTCATTGTATTGGTAATTGATGAGTTTGCAGATTTGATCATGACAGCAGGTAAAGAGGTAGAGCTTCCAATCGGAAGACTTGCGCAGCTTGCCCGTGCAATTGGTATTCACTTGATCATTGCTACTCAGCGACCTTCAGTAAACATTATTACAGGTATTATCAAGGCTAACTTCCCGGCGCGTCTTGCCTTTAAGGTAACGTCAAAGGTGGATTCAAGAACAATCCTTGATGCTGGTGGCGCAGACCAATTGATTGGTCGTGGTGATATGCTACTTTCAGTGAATGGTGAAATGGTCAGATTGCAGTGTGCATTTGTGGATACTCCTGAAGTCGAGAAAGTTCTTACACATATTAGTGAACAACCAGGGCATCCAGAACCTTATTTATTACCAGAGTACGTTGGTGACGAGGAAGGATATGGAATCTCAAATGTTGCCTACAAAGATGTAGATGATCTGTTTACCGACGCGGCTAGATTGGTAGTACAGAATCAACACGGATCGACTTCTATGATTCAGCGTCGATTGAAGTTAGGGTATAACCGTGCAGGTAGAATTATGGATCAACTAGAGGCATTTGGTATAGTTGGTCCAAATGAAGGAAGTAAAGCACGTGAAGTACTAATCTTCGATGAAATGGAGTTAGAAAGTTATCTAAATGATTTAAAAAACAAGCAGTAAAGAAAACTACACACAAAAGGAGTTTTCCTCAGACTGCTTAAAATGCTTGTTCTACGATGAGGATTCTTCAAATAACTGACCTGCACATTGGAGGCGTGCATGAAGATACCTTTGGTATCGATGTCAGAAAGAATTTTAATACAATATTGGATAAGGCCAGGAGTAGTGCTCCTGATCATATAGTTATTACTGGTGACCTATGTTATGAGTCTGGTAATAAAGATGTATATAATTGGATACATGCTAAATTGGAATCTCTTAATATTCCATATTCTATAATCGCAGGTAATCATGATAATTCTTCTATGATGGCTGAGGTGTTTGGCCTCAATAATCTAATGCAGGAGGAGTCACTCTATTACAATCTCCAATTTGAGGGACATAAAGTATTGTATCTGGATACATCTAGCGATGTCTTGCCTAATGACCAACTCCAATGGCTGAAAGCAGAACTTTCTAAAGGAGAAGGGAGAGTTGTAATATTCATGCATCATCCACCTGCACAGGTTGGAGTACCCTTTATGGATGATAACTATCCATTGAAAAATTATGAGGAGGTTCAGAAGATTCTTTTAGAATCGGATAGAGAAATTCATGTTTTCTGTGGACATTATCATATTGAAAAGACGCTCAAAATAGATAATTTAAATATACATATAACGCCTTCTACTTTTTTTCAGTTGGATCAGCAATCCGAAAGCTTTAAAGTAGATCATCATAAAATTGCTTACCGAGAATTGGATTGGAGTTCTTCTGGTTTTGATACTCATGTTCATTACTTTCAGGGACATAATCTCAAGAAGGTAATCTGAAAAAAGCCATCCCAAATTTATGGGATGGCTTTTTTTTAGTGGAAATGACCACAGGATCCAATTGGAGATCCGTCAGGCATTTTTTCCTTTTTGACCTTCATTAAATCTGCTGGTTCATCTTTATATATTCGGTATTTCATAGTGAAGTAGGTACTTCCCTTAGGAATACGAATGGCAGATCCGTCTGTAGCATACTTTTCAATACGTTCTATCATTGTCATTCTAACATACATTGGTGTAGAAGGATCTACTGCCAATGCAAAATAATGATCAAGAACTTGAGAAACAGTATTCAATACGATCAATTCTTGCATAGTCGTTCTTGCCCGTTGCCCGAGTACCAGTTTTTCTATTTCATCTAAGTATTGTTCAAGCGAAAATTGGGCTTCATCCTGGGTATACTGCATCGCTATACGATTCAGTCTTGTAGGATGCAGCAAAAAGTTGAGGACGTGTTCACTGAGTCCTTTTGCAGCCATTATAGGATCAAACGTGCCACCTAGTTCACTTTTGAAATACTCTCTGCCTCTTGAGTATCCGTATGCAGTTGGAGGGATTTGTTCTATGATGGCTTGTGATATTTCTAATTGATCTGGTTGAATCAGACTTAAAAGGGCCTGAAGTGCATCTTTTTGAATGCGGTGATTGACAATAAGATTTCTTGTGTCATCGTCACCCTTCTCTGAATATTGAAATTCTAATCCACCTATTATTTTAGCTGTTGCCTCTACCTGATATCTCGGTGAAAGATACACGGGCACCAATACTTTTTCCATTTCGGATAAAGGTGCGTGTTGAGGAAGAACATTGTCCGAAAATGCATTCAGTGCAGTATTTCTGTATTCCATAATTCTTCTTAATTCCCGAACAGCATCCTCTCCATTATCCCATAGATGCGCATAAGGATGGAACCCATAAATAGGTCTGGAATCCTGGTCTGTGATATAGCGAAGTCCTTTTCTATTATTTTCATCCAAAACGTCCTGCAGGCCTTCTTTTTCATTGTCAAAAATCTGATAACCATATTTGATGGCTTGTTTATCCCATTCTCCAATACCAGTGTCATAGGCATTGGATAGGCTAATACTTCCTCTGCTCAATTCAGCGTAGGGATGAGGATAGTCCATTACAGAAGCTCTGTCGTTAGTACTTGCTGCAAAGTTGTGCGCCAATCCTATGGTGTGTCCCACTTCATGCGCTGCCAGTTGTCTTAACCTTGCAAGTGCCATTTCCTCTGCTTCAGGATCTGCGATACTTCCATTTCTATAAGCATTGAGTAATCCTACAGCAATCATAAAATCCTGTCTTACCCGAAGAGATCCCAGGCTTACATGTCCTTTTATGATTTCACCAGTTCTTGGGTCTTTCACACTAGCGCCGTATGACCAACCTCTTGTTGATCTATGCACCCATTGGATCATATTATAACGCACATCCAATGCATCTGCTCCTGCAGGAAGTTCTTTAACCTGAAATGCATTTTCAAAACCTGCAGCTTCAAAGGCCTGATTCCACCATCTAGCGCCTTCCATTAAAGCGGATTTTACAGGCTCTGGACAACCTGGATCCATATAATAGATAATTGGCTCCACAGCTTCGGATCTTCTTTTATTTGGATATTTTTTCTCTAGTCTGTGTCTGTTTATATATCTCTTTTCCAATGATTCACTTATTGGAGTTGCATAGTCAAAATAGCTGGTGTAAAAGTATCCACAATCAGGTCTAAATTCTCTCTTTTGATAATTATCGTCCGGCAGCTCAATGATAGAATGATGAAGGGCCACTGTTGGATAGTTTGCTTCCGGTGTTACGGAGCGAATATTAGAGCTTTGTGGTTTTCCAGAGAAAGTAATGTAAGCCTCAAGTTCAATATTCTTAGGAAATGCTTTTAGCTGTTCAAAGCGGATATTGCTTCTGCTTTGGTCCATGGAATATTTTCCCTGACCTCTTGAGGCAAGCGTTTCAGCTACTTTATACATATCACTCAGTAACATTGGGCTGATATCAATAAGTACATTGGAACCACTTTCAGCAACGATGTCAAAGCTGAAGAGTATGGATCTTGCAAAGGCTTCTTCTACAGAGAGGCGTTCTAGTTTGTTCTGGGATTCCGCTCTATAATCAGTATTCTTTTGAATCATCAAGACCTTAGGTCCTTGGCGTTCAAAATGGACTAATCTGCTTGGTCCGAGTTTCCCTCGATCAAGACCTATATCGTTTGACCCTAAGCCATCAGAAAGACTGGCGAGGTATAGGAAGTCTTTATTTAGTTCGTTTAGTTGAAGGTATACTTTATTTTTTTGCTGATCGGCATAGACCGTCATCAGACCCTCTTTCTTAGACATATCCTTGGTAAAGGATGTGATCGTTGTCTGTCCCTGCATAATTGTCAGGCTAAGCAGGAAGAAGCACACTGAAAAAATTCTCATATATTTGAATTGTAAGTTTTCAAAGGATGTTAAAAAATCGGTATAATGTATTCAACAAGCTATGTTCTGTGAATATTACCTTAATTTAGCAAAAAAAACAGACTGTATGAGTGATAGGTTAAAGATGAGAATGTTGGAAAAAGAGTTAGAACCTTATTCAAAAGTACTCACCCAAGCTGCAGGCACTATTGTAGATTCAGATGTGTCGAGATATCCGATATTTGTTGTTCATCAGCATCAAATGGATATGGGAATACCATTGATCGATAAAGAACAGTTCAAAGGTAACTGGTCTGTGAATGCTTCCAGCCTTGAGGAGTTTGTGACCAAAAATATAATTGAACAGGAAAAGATAGACGGTTTTCGAACAGTTTATAAAAAAAAGGAAGATGAACTTTGCCTGTTCGTATTAAGTGAACTGGGACCCCAGTTTATTTTTATTCCAAAATCTAAATAGAAAACCATGAAGGGAATTATTCTTGCAGGAGGATTAGGAACCAGGTTGTATCCATTGACGATGGCTGTTAGTAAACAGCTCATGCCAGTCTATGATAAGCCAATGATCTATTATCCG
>OMKD01000364.1 GCA_900299495.1 Sphingobacteriales bacterium | reverse complement strand
GTTTAGATTTTAGAGAATTTAATTGGTCTTGACTTCTTCAATTCCTTTAGTTCAGCAATCGTTATGGGGCTGGTTAATGCCATATAACAGTCTTGTGTATGTGGCGTAGCGAGCTTTTACTCGCTATGAACACATACACGTTGTTGTATCTCGTTTTCTTTTTTACTCAATTTCTGTAATTATTTCTTTATTCGTTTTTTTCTTTTTGAGTATCATTTCTTTCAATTTAAAGTAATCTTCGATCGACAAATCTGAACTTATAGAGACTACATATCTTTCTGTTTCTGCCAAAAGTTCAATCTTTCTCAAGTCATTCTTATTCGTAATTTCGACTTCTTTACCTCCATTTTTTAGATATTCTTTCTTGGATGTAAAATCAATTGGCGGCGGAGGTAGAGGAGGTGGAGCAATCCAATTTCCTAAATGATTCGCCAAGTCATCCCACCAAATTTCAATTTCATCTTTGAAAATATGCATATCAGAAATTCCTTTTCTTTTCGTTCCTAACAAAATTCTAAATTGACCAGCTGATGCCAAGCAGTAATACATCTTTTTCAAATCTTTGAGCGTAATTCCTTTCCCAATAAAAATCGTCACTTTTGAAGAGGAATGTCCAATTGAAGTCTCTAAAAACAATGGAATATCTTGATAATCAGCTAACCTGTCTGCGATTCTAATTTTGATTTTATCTTCATTTGATTTATAAAAATGAATTATGCTGAAACCTTTCTTTTCCTTCGTTAAAAACTTGTTCGTAGGTATTCCAATTAATTCATATTTTTCAAATTGCTTTAGTTCAAATACTGTATTTCTGTAATATGTCAAATTATCAAAAATCAAAAGCGTATCAACTTCCATATCCTTGATTTTTGTTTCTATCACAATATCATCTCTGTCAAGTTGAATTTTAATTCTTCCATTTTCAATTTGATATTTTCCTGCTTCTTTGAACAAATCCTCTTCTGTTAATTCAACTTGATCTTCTTTGAAATTTATTTCCCTAAATGTCGATCCATCGTATCCGCTTGGATATCTAATCCAATTTCCATTAATATCATCTTTCGTGATTTCTTTACACGATGCAAAGAGCAAAATTGGTAATATCAGAATTATATTTTGATACTTCATTTTATTTCTAATGAGACACAACGACTCGTATAACCATCAGTTACGGTATTAAAGTTAATGATTTTCGGTTTAGCACTGACGTTAGCAATTCCGAGTGGATTCGGACGCAGTCGAATCCGCCGTAATTGCGGTTATACATTGTTAGCAGCCGTTATTTTTTATTCCATTGTAGGATAATTTCGGTAATTAAAAGTGGAAACACCCAAGAAACCCATGCCAAAGTCGGTCCTATTTCGATAAAATTCCCTAATTCAACCAGAAATGGTAAATCAACTAACCATCTAAATGAAACAAAAGCAAAAGTCACAACATAATTTCTAATCATCCATTCCTTATGTTGTTGAATTCGTTTTTTTCTTATTGCTCTATATGCCATAAAAGCAGTAATAAACCAAGGAATAGCTAAAGCTTGCAGTGCTATTGCCCAAGTCCAGTGAATAGCTAAAGCAGATGTCCAAGCCAAAGATGTAGAGCTTATAGAACCAATTAATATGGCTATTAAGTAAATTCGACCCAACCATCTATGAGTATTTAGATATTTGGTTCTAAACGCATTCCAAAACTGGAAAGGTCCAATAAGTAAAGCTAAAATTCCGCCAGTTACGTGTCCGATTAACCACCATCTAACGTTTAAAAAACGCCCAAGCACTTCCTCCTCAAAACCGAAATAAGGCAAAGCATCTTTAATGATAAATTTACCGGCAAAAGCTATTAGAATTAGCCAGAGTGCTAATATGATGAATGATTTAGGCTTTGATACTGAAAAAATGTTCGAATCTTTCATTATAGTTGGTTTTAATTGCTGCTAACGGTCTAGTATAAACGCCGTAAAATCTTTTCAATTAATAATTTCCTAAATATAAGTAATGCAGCCTAAAAAGCAGGAGATCTTATCTCACTTCTTGCTTTTTAGACTGCATTCGCTTCTTTCATTTTATCTATCTCTGGGGTACTCATTTGCTTTATGGTGTTTTATACTTTGTTAGCGTTCTGAACAATTATTATTTCTAACATCCTCCATAATTTTTAATGCAAACAAAATTACCAACCTTTATAATGCTCCAACTAGATGAACCACCAGAGTCTGCACGGATTGTATCTTCATCTATCCATATTTCATCCATTCTATCTTGAACTATTTCTTTTGGTGGATTGGAAATTAGTGCAATACAAATAAGAAATGCCTCTTCGAATGAAAAAAATGGTATCATTATATCATATCCCGATCCACTCTGATAAAACCAAGAATTTATATAAGTCCCATCGTTCAGAATAGTTCTCCGAGTATTCCCTGTCAATTTACTTCGGAGTCGATAGTCATTACAAATTTCTTTCTGATCTATTAATAATTTGTATAAAGGTTTATCATTCCCATATTTAATTTTTGACAAATAGGCATCAAATAAAAACCCTTCATAGTCATTAAACTTCACCTTTACCCATACACCCCTCAATGTCATTGTGAAACCTTGTCCATCCGCAAGAGTTTGCTTATCTTTTATCTCAAGACCACCCCATCCCAAATCTTTTCCCTCTTGCGCAACAACTGTTTTACCAAGAACGATTTTGGTAATTACTTTAGATTGAATATTAGGCTCCTCTCTAAGATTTAATCCGCTTTTCGCCCAGACAACCAACTCATCGCCTTGATTATAGTTATATATACAATATGCATTTTGGAAAAATAAAAAGGCAATACAAATACTTAAAATTAATTGTTTCATTTGGCTTGGTTTTAAAATTGTCTCTATTAATATGAACGCTAACGGTTTGGCTATACGCAGTGTCCCGAAGGGCATTGCGTATAGGTATTGTTGTGTGCCGTTTTTAATTTTTCATTTGTAATAGTAGTACCAATTACTCTCGTAATTATTGTCAAAGTTTTCCTTGCTGTCTAGGTAGATCGAAAAGAACTCCCTTTTGAAATACCCGAATTCATCATACTGACTAAGCAATTCAAAGTACTTGTCAGTCCATCTTTTATGTTCTACTGAGTTCTCGTACTTTTTTACCTGCTCATCGGTGTGCAGGAAAATTGTCGTCCCTGAGAAAGCTCGCGAAATTTCCCAAATATCATTATTGTCCAATTTGGTTTTAAGTTCTTTTACTTTTTGTTCTGGAACGCTTTCGTTGGCTTCAATTCGTGCTATGGATTCAAAATCTCCATAAATCACCCAAATGTTTTCAGTTTTGTATTTTGAAGTTGCTTGCTTCTTAAACAGTCCAAATACCCCATTGTCTTGAATTAGTCCTTGTTCTTTTAAGGTCTCTTTGAATTTCTTGCCTATTGCCTTCTGTTTATCAGGGTCGAAATTGAACCCATTAGGTCCGTTAAATTGAGCTTTCTCTTTTGGGTGTTCAAAGCAAATTTCTAATCTCGGTCGAGTTCCTTTGTCTATTGTGTCGTAGAAAATATTGATTGTCTTGACTCCATATTTTTTGTCAATCCAATCAGCGAGCGGTCTGAATTCAGGTTTCATTACCTTCTTTCCAAGCATAATTTGCTTAGTCTCTTTGTAGTCTTTGTCAGAAGGCATTATCATAATTGGTACTGTCGTCTTTTTTCAAATGGCACACAACGGTGAGTATATGCAAAGTAGGCGATTGCGGGCTTCAACCTAGTAAATCGTTATGAAGTTGAAGCGGGCTAAACCTCTTTAATTTACTACTATTTCGCCTATTTTGTATATACATTGTTAGTGGGCGTTATTTTTTCATCCTTCGTATTTCAAAATATTCAATATTTAGTTTGTTTTCAACTTTCTCACCATATTCTTTATTCCAATCAGCCCTACCAGTTTGATTAATCCCTTGTTGTATAACTATCACTTTTTCATCTTTATAAATGCTATCACTCGGAGGGTCAAAATATCCTTGATAACCATTGGGATTAGCAATAGTAATATTTTCTTCCTGTCCTTCAAATCTAAATAATCGGTTTGCAT
Organism: Sphingobacteriales bacterium; assembly: GCA_900299495.1. Classification (GTDB taxonomy): domain Bacteria; phylum Bacteroidota; class Bacteroidia; order Chitinophagales; family Saprospiraceae; genus AM-2324. The sequence continues at coordinate 5,885 of OMKD01000364.1, read as the reverse complement.
TAAACAATTGCCTTAAATCAGGTTCTCCTTGATTAATTCCAATCCCTTTTTCATTAATCTTTATTTCTTTTGATGGATTATCTGCGGAATATTGGTACACAATAAAAAAGTCACCCTCATAATCTTTTGGTAAAATAATTAGCTCTTTCTCTGGTTTTTGTATCGGTTCTTGAGGATGTTGATTTTTTCTGGCAATAAAAACTTCATCAATCATGTTTTCATCAATGTAGCATTTGTAATTGCAACCAACACATTGATTGTCACTCAATCTTTGCATGGTGATTTTTGTGCAGTTTTTACCTTGTCCAGATAATATATTGAATTTATTAGGAGATAATTTAATTGTATTAAAGTCTTCATTTTCCAAGATTTTAATTTCGCCTAAATTCCAATGAATTTTTTTGTTATCAGAAAAGGTCAATGTGCTAAGTCCATTTTCTTTGTTTAATTCCCATGTTCCAATATAAAAATCATTGTTTTTGTTACAGGAAATAGAAATTAAGATAAGTAAAACAAAGGATATAGGTTTCATGTTCGGTGTGATTTGATTCATAATCTATTAACGAGTCGTCCAAATTTTTATTTAAATCTGTTTTATAATTAATATTCTTAACACCAATTGCTACTAATCAAGTTATTCTGTATCAGGCTATGTCGCTAATGCCCACTAACGGTTAGTATAAGAATAGTAGCCGATTGCGTGGTACTTTTCTGTCAAATTACAAGAAAGTTGAAGCAGGCTGTAGCCCTTGAATTTACTACTATCCCGGCTATTATTTTTATACATTGTTATGGCTCGTTTTTCCTATTTATTATCTATAAGATACTTTGTCAAACTGTCCACTTACAACTGTAAAAGATAAAACTTGATAACAATCAACAGATTTTTCATCAACTGTCGCTGGTTGCCAGTTTTGTGGCATACTGTTTACAACCGCTAAAACTTGATTTGCAAAAGTTGCTAAATCTCCTCGTCCTTTGGTTACAATTTCAAAATTCCCAGCTTTTCCTTCACAGTTAACAACAAAAGCAATTGAAACTCTAAAAATTGATTCTTTTACTCTCTCATCGGTTAGAGGATTAGCTATAAAATATTTTTTTAACTCATCAAGTCCACCTGCAAATGTTGGATTTATTTTAGGAGTTGGTTTCTCCCCAATTTTATCTTTCAATAGAAAGTCGTTGACAGAATAAATATTTTCGGTGCAAGCTTTAATAGTTACAACGCTATCAGCAGGAAAAACAACCACTTTGGGAATATCATCAATTGTTTTAAATGCAAATCCATTAATTGCTTTTGGATGTTCAAGTTCTACAGTAGAAAAATAAATAGTCAATGTTTCTTTCTTTTGCTCAAATGTTAAAACAACTAAAATTAATCCGTTTTTTCTCTTGTAGTTGAATTTCATATCTCCAATATAAATCCGGTCACCGTCTAGGGTCTTTAGACTATTCAAATAAGCACCTACTGCTGTTTCATCTGAACCAACTTTAATCGGATTTTTAATCTTAAATCCATATGTCATATCTGCTGAAACTTCAGTAAGTTTCATAAATCTTTTGTCGTCATCAAGATAGTCTTGACTAAATGCTTTGGTAGCAAAAATTGTGACTAACAAGGTCAAATTGAGAATTCTCTTTATTTTAATCATAGTTAAATGTTTATATATGCTTTTGTCGTCTTTAATGAGCCATAACAATTTAGTGTATGGGGCGTGCCAGTAAGGCATGCAATATACACCTTGTTATAGCCTGGTCTTTATCTCGTCCATTCTATCTCTCCACATCCAGCTTCTAATATTTTAGTGCTTGATTGTACAAATCTTTTAAAATTTGCTTTTAAATCTATCCAGCTATCATTCTCATTTTCACAACTGATTTTCATAATCATAATTTCCTTATCACTAAATAAATAAATTGAAGGTGTAATTTTTAAACCTCCATCTATATCATATTCTATTTTTTGACAATCATTTGGAAAGCATTCCATTAGCAACTCTTTTGCTTTATCACACTTCCCTTTATTTTCAAACTGTAAAATAAGAACAATAGGCCTTTGGTAACTTTTTTGCCCATATTTATTCGTTATTAGCTCTTTTGATTTAAATTGGTATTTGATAAGGTTATTTGATTCATTTATTATTTCATTCTTCAGCCGAATACTGTTTGATTTTCGATCAACATTTTCTCTTGAATAATTCTTGGACAGTTGATCAACAAATTTTTCAATAGATTCTTTTGTAGAAATATCTTCAAATACATTATTTGAATCTAAATTGATTTTTTGCTCATCTTTAATATTTTCATTTTCGGCCTCAATTTGACAGCTTACTAATAAAATAATTAATAGCAAATTAATTTCAATCCATTTCATTATTCTCATCTTGACTTGGCTATAACGGTTTGAATATGGTGCATTTGGCATCTAAACACTCCAATCTTTCAATTTACTACAATGTTTATTTTGCTGCTATAATCTTCATTTTTAGCACTATCTGCCAAATGCACTATATTTTTTGTTGTGGCCAGTAATTATTTATCTCAATATAAAACTTATCGGAATCACAGTATATGATTTAGCTGGTTTCCCATCAATTTCAGCTGGTTTCCAATTCGGCATTAATCCGACAAGTCTCAATGCTTCCTCATTAAATCCTCGACAACTATCAAGTCCTCGTAAAATCACAAAGTCCGACAATTCTCCTTTTTCATTTATTATCACTCGAACATATACTTTTCCAATACAATCGTCTTGACTTGGCCAAATGCCATTCTGACCAATAAATTTCTCTATACTTTCTTTTGTCTCTTTTTCTCCTTTGTATCGGAATTGTGCATACTTATCAACTTTCCAATAAGTCACTGTAGGATTGTCAATCGTCTTGCATTTATAATCAGTATAAGGAATCTTAATAGGTAGAGTATATTTTACTCTAATTGGTTTATCTCTTTGCAAGCCTGGTTTCCAATCAGGTAAAAGTTTCATTACTCTTTTAACCTCATTTTCAATCAAGCTGTCATTTACTAAGCATTTTAATCGCTGAGTATAGTTAGGATTTGTCTGAATATTAATTACTTTTCCTGTTGTATCAATTTCGAAAAAAACTAAGACTTTTCCTTCATGATTAGTGTAATTCAGAATTTTAAAGTCAAGATTATTTTCGATGAAACACCAAAAAGAATCTTCGCCTTCTTGAAATCTTGGCGGAATCTCAATATAGGTTATCATTTCTTCCTCTAAAGCAAGAGAATCTAAACCAATTCCTTTCTCAACCTGAGAAAAACCAGTTAACCCTAAAGTCAACATAATTAAAATTATTAAAGCTCTCTGCATGTTCAGTCTGTTTTTATTGGCCACAACGTAACTTCGATATGGAGCGGACGACTGAAAGGAGTCTGATCTCATCATCGCTTGTTGTCGGTATTTTTTTTATTCTATAGGTATTCAACTAAACCTTCATTCGAAAGTAATTCACCAAGTCCTTCAATTCTTGTTTGAATTTCTTCTCCATTCTTAGTGTAAAAAGTAAGATTTTCAATTTTCCAATCTACAACATTGCCTCCTGAGAATTTCAATTCCCCCGTATTGTAAAATATCTTGAAGGATTCAATAGTATTTACATTGAATTTTGCCTCGTATTTAGTTTCACCGTTATCGAAATATACAAATTGAAATTCGAGCTCATTGTTTTGCCATATATGTTCGCTTCTAACATTTCCATTTTCATAATATTCCTTAGAAGTACCATCTTTTTCACCTTGTTCAGAGTAGAAATCTATTCTTTTTAGTTCACCAGAAGGATAATAAAATCTCCATTCTCCAATTTTTGTTCCTTTTTTATACTCTCCTCTACTCTTTATAAATCGAATCGCTTCTTGATGATAACAACTAGTAGAAGTAAAGCAAGCTATTGAATTGTAAGCCGTTTCATAATTCACCCAAATTCCTTCTTTTACATTATTTTCAGCTCGATTAATAGTATCATTTCCCATTACTTTGAAATCATTGTAAACACATACCGTTTGCTGACCAAAACCAAAAATTGGAAATATTATTAGAATAAATTTGACGACTTCCTTCATTTTTAACATTTAAATTACCGACAACGTTTTGGCTAAGCTGCGTTTTAATGCAGTTTAGCTTTTGTTAGCGAGATGTTTATTTATTTTTTCGATTAATTGATTTATTGTTGACAGCAATTCTTCTGTCAAGAATTTAACTGAATATATCTGCTTCAATTCATGTTCGGAATTGCAATTATGCTTGTCCCAGCAATTCCATATGAAGGTTGTTTCTGAACCAATTTGAAAAACAAAAATCATATATTGGTCAATCGTTTCATCAATTTGAAGTAAATGCTTGAAAAATTGGTTTTCGTTATAATCCCTTTCTTTCATCAATTTATTGAAACGTTGATTTGAAGAAAGACTTTCACATTCCAAGTTCTCAAATTGTTTCCTTAATAATTGATTTGAAAATTTTCCAAGTATTGAGAGATAGGTAGGAATATAAACTGCTTCATTCGAAATCAGTTTTCCTCCCAAATAGAAATTTAAATCCCACAAATCTTCGGATAAATTCTCATCCTTTATTTCAAATGCGATATGATTTTTGTTTCCGATCTTCATTTCAATGCTCGCTAACGGTTCCGTGTATAGAGCGTGACCCAAAGGGCATGCACTTATACACCCTGTTATATACTTTAATAATAATTTATCTCGTCTATCATTCTTATTCCCTTAAATTCAAGATCTAAACTATCATTAAGTTCATAATCCAGGATTACATTATAATCTACATCAAATCTAATGGGCTCATTATTAGAATCTCTAAAAAAGGCCCCAACTTGGTCTTCCTTAGAGATTCTGACACTTAGCTTACCATCGAGGGTTAATTTTGAACCAAAAGAATCTTCAAAACGAATATAACTAGATCCTTCACACAATTTAAAAATACCCTTATTACCATTTGCCTGCTTAATGACTAATAACATATTCCATGCATCTCCACATTGTCCATAATAGCCATATGTAACGTCAAAATTGTATCCTAATATTCTTAAATCTTGATCTCTTATATCGAAATAAAAATATCCACCGTTCATTTGAAGTTTCTGATAAAGCGGATCTTTGAATGAGCAATAAACCTCACCGCCAAAAAATAATGTATCCAAATTAATTTTTGGGAAACATGTTACATCTTCAATTACGATAGTATCAAACTTCATATATTCATTATCTTTGAAATAAGAACTATCTAATCTCAAAAAGTCCTCATAACCTGAATAATACGCCAATAACATCAGAGAATCAAAAACAATATCATCTGTCCTCTTCAAATTATATTCCCATTCCTCCCTGTAGTTACTGTCAACTGGATTATCTATATAATTTATGAATTCATTCATCAAAATTTCCTTCCGCTTAGAACTTACAAGATTAAGTACGGAGTCTACTTTTGGATTCTTCCTAAATTCATCTCTGTTAGTACTACCAAACCTAGTGGAAACATTATCATTCCATTTGTAATTATAATTTTCTTCGATAGGATTATTTAAAAAAGTCATCAATTCACTTATCTTCCTATTTTGCTCCTCAAGCAATTTTAAAGAATCTACTTCTGATCCTAAATTTTCATTTTCTTTTATTTCTAATGAATCTATTCCATTATTTAGTGAGGTATCTAATAATATAGATTTCCCTGTAGCAATCCCCTCTTTTACCTTATCATCTGCTGGCTCCTTTTCTTTAGAACAGGATAGAATAGATATGAATATTACAAGTATAGGTAGGTATAATTTCATTTTAACTATTGGGGTTAATTATTGTATATAACGGTCTCGTGTATGGTGCGTGCCAATAAGGCATGCACTATACACATTGTT
>OMKD01000363.1 GCA_900299495.1 Sphingobacteriales bacterium | reverse complement strand
TACGTATACTCTGAATTTTTCAACCAAGAATTTTCTGGTAAATGACTTAGGTAGTGTATAACCCAATTGTAGAGTTTTCAATCTGATGAATGAACCGTCCTCTACGAAGAAATCAGAGAATCTAAAGTTCTGATTAACATCTGTTAGACTCATTGCTGGCTGATCCGTGATTGTATTATCTTCTGTCCAGCGATTGAATCTGCTTTGTGGGAAGTTAGAAACTCGAAGATCATATCTTGTTGTTGCATTTACGATCTCGTTTCCAATTGTTCCTTGAAGGAAGATATTAAGGTCAAAGCCCTTGTATTCTAAGCTTGTAGTTAATGCCACAACTGCATCTGGGTATGGATTACCAATCATAGTTTGATCCAAATCGGAGATCATGCCATCACCGTTTATATCCACAAATTTGATGTCACCAGCTTCTGCATTAGGTTGTATTTCCTCACCATCTGCATTTAGGTATTCCTTTACATCAAAGCGTGTAGAGAAAACTCCATCAGTTACATAACCGTAGAAGAATCCAAGTGGCATACCTGTTTCCATTCTGGTTGTATTACCTCCAAGTCCCTGATTGAATCCAGAGGAGAATGGTGTTGTAAAGTCACCCAGGCTAGTTACTGTATTTTCAATGAATGTAGCATTTGCTGCAACGTCAAGACTTAGCTCACCAAAGTTATTTCTATAACCGATAGCAAACTCCCATCCTTTATTTTGCATGGATCCTACATTTTGGAAAGGTGGTGCAGAACCGTTGATACCCGAACCTGCCGTTGCAAGAATACTTGCCGGTATCAGAATATCTTCTGTTTGTTTGATGAAGTAATCAACCGTAAGCGTTAATCTGTCATCAAGAAAACCAGCGTCAAATCCGAAGTCCGTTTGAGTACTTACCTCCCATTTTAATTCTGGGTTTGCAGGTGTTGTAGGAGCAGACCCTACAGTAAGGATCTGATCGTAGCCAAATACGTATCTAACTGGATCTATAATAGTGGTAAATCCATAATCAGACAATGAAGCTTCATTTCCGTTTTGTCCCCAACTTGCTTTCAATTTTAGGAAGTTAAGTCCTTCAAGAATTTCAAAGTCTTTGGTAATTAACCATCCTGCTGATACCGCTGGGAAGTTGGCAAACTTATTTTCCGCTCCAAATCTTGAAGAACCATCTCTTCTTAATGAGGCCGTTAGGAAGTATTTATCTTTGTAACTATAGTTAACTCTTGAGAAATATGACAACAAAGCTGATTCTGATATCCATTCAGCTATATTTCTATTATCTATATTCCCATCATTTATATTTTGTGCAGCAATAAATGCTTCTCCTGGAGTGTTAACAGGTAAATCTGCTAAGCCAACTACTAAACCTTCTACATTACGTTCTCTGAAAGAAGTACCCACGAGGGCGGATACTTTGTGCGTTTCAGCAAAAGTCTTATTATATTCCAGTAGGTTTTCAACTAAGAAATTGGTCCACTGATGCTTTTCTTTTGATACGAAGTTTTGATCAACGCGTTCGTGTACAAAAGCACCTGTTGAGTCCAGATTATAGGTAGGACCGAATCCAAAGTTCTCTGCAAATGTGATATCCATTGATGCATTGGTCTTGAATGTCAATGCCTGACCAATTTTTAGCTCTTGTCCAATTAGACCAATTAAACGATCTGAAGTCCAGGTACTGTACGTTTTATCAATACGGTTTACTGGGTTTTTAATATCGCCCACTACGTATGGAGAGAAGTTGAATGTTCCATCTTCTTTATATACTGATGTGATAGGATCAATATTAAGTGCGAAAGCTACTGGAGATGCAAATTCGTTATTCTCTGGAAGCGCATTTCTAGTAAAGTGGGTGTAATTAATATTAGTAACTAATTTAAACCAATCTTTTACCTGATTAGAACCTTTAAAACGGGCCGAATAACGCTCGAATGCTGATTTATCTCCACCGACAATACCATCTTGCTTGAAGTAACCGCCAGTTACACCATATGTAGCTCTATTATTCCCCCCCAGGAAAGATAGCTGATGGCTTTGTATTGGTGCTATTTGGAAAATTTCTTCTTGCCAATTGGTACCTTCTCCAAGCGTAGTTGGATCCGGAATGTTCAATGGATTATTCTCATTAGCTTCTAATAGTAGCGTAGCATATTCTTGTGCGTTTAACACATCTACCATTTTAGCAACTTGTTGTTGTCCAGTATATCCATCATAGGTAATCGTACCTCTTGAATCTTTTTTACCCTCTTTTGTAGTTATAATAACCACTCCGTTTGCTCCTGAGGTACCATAGATGGCAACAGATGCTGCATCTTTAAGTACACTCATGGATTCTATATCACTTGGATTAAGGAAATCTATTCCATCTACCCATACGCCGTCAACTATATATAAAGGATCACTATTCAAAGGTGTACCTGTACCTCGAATACGCACAGAAAGTGCATTTCCAGGAGAACCAGAGGATTGTGTGATTTGAACACCTGATGTTCGACCCTGAAGAGCTTGCTCTACTCTTAGGTTGGCTGTTTTGCTAATATCTTCTGCTAAAACAACAGATACAGCTCCATTTATCTCACTACGTTTTTGTGTACCGTAACCTACAACAACAAATTCATCTAGAATTTTATCAGCGGTTTTGAGCATTATACTTAATGGTTGCTGATTTTCTATTGTTATACGTTGGTCTGTGTAACCTGTATATGAAACAGTAATTGATTCACCAACTGATATTTCTAAGGAGAACTTACCGTCAAGGTCAGTTACTGTTCCTTTTCCTGATGAATCTTCGATAAGGATGTTAGCACCTATTACAGGTGTGTTTTCTTTAGCGTCCAATACCGTACCCGAAAGCTGAAAGGATTGAGCATTCAGGCACATACTTACTAGTAAGAGTATTGCGCAATATAAATACTTGTGCATGTGGTAATGTGTTTGCAAAAATTATGTAAAAATGCCTTGTCGTGACATTTTTGTTTGTTCAACTAAGTTATTCTTATAATTTTTTTAATTAAATTTTACTGCTACTTCACTACTACGTGGGAGGAATGGCTCATACTGTACAGGTACTTTTTTGTGATTTAGTACTACTGCAGTAGTACTCAAAAGTATATTATAAACAACGTTTTATGGCATTTTTATACCGTTTATCTTCAAAATATAGCTTGTTGGCACTACTTTATCTGATTTTGGTCAATTCTGCAATATTGTGTGCACAGGGAATCAATATTGGTGTACCTCCCATATTGAATTACGTAAAGGAGCGCTATGAAGCGGGTACGCATAATTGGGATATTACTCAGGATAAAAGGGGCGTAATTTACTTTTCAAATAACGAAGGCTTACTAGAGTTTGATGGAACGGAATGGAATACCTATCAATTGGAAAATCAAACGATTTGCAGATCTGTAGCCATAGATAATTCAGGTAATATTTTTGTAGGAGGTCAGGGAGAGTTTGGTTGGTTCAAACCGGATTCCCTTGGACAGTTGACCTATCAGTCTTTAATTGGTCTAATACCAAAGGGGCATGAAAGTTTTGAAGATGTATGGGATATAATCGTAATGGGTGACCGACTATTTTTTAGAACTTCCCGGAAAATATACCAATTCGTCAACGATAAGATACGCGTCTATATATTGGAAGGAGACCTCTTGTTCATGGATAAGGTGGGCGATGAATTGTGGGTGCAAGATCGCATAGGTAACCTAATGAAGTATGAAAATGATCAATTTGTTCCTGTTATAGAAGAGAAATTAGGTATAGGAATCATTACAGGAGTGGTTCCTTATCAGAATGAAAAATTTCTTGTCTCTACCCTAAAGAAGGGGCTGTATATATTTGATGGAGACCGTATAGAATCATACGATGTAAAGATCAACAGTTATTTAATAGACAATAGAATTACTTGCTTAAAAAGGTCTGATCTGTCTGGTGAGATCATATTGGGGACCATGCTAGGAGGTGCTATTACTATGGATGAAAAAGGTCGAGCGGTAAGACTGTTTAATAAATCTGTAGGTCTTCAGAATAACAATATCAATAGTGCATTCTTTGATCAGTCTGATAATCTTTGGCTTGGCTTGAGTAATGGTATTGATTATGTTGAGTTGAATTCACCTTTTACCTTGATCCATCCGGATGGAGAGCTAGAGGATCCGGTTTATGATGTTGACTTACATAACGGATATCTTTACGTTGGAACTTCTAATGGCTTGTATCGACTTCCTTGGAAGAATTATTATGATCCTTTGTCTGATATACAATTTGAGATTATTGAAAATTCTTTGGGGCAGGTTTGGGGCATTGATGTGATTGATGATTTGTTTTTGTTTGGTCACCATGAGGGGGAGTTCAAAGTGGATGTGGGGAAAGCCAATGCAATTTCACCTAATACGGGTGGATGGAAGTTTGTAAAACTCAATGAGGACTTAATGATTTCTGGTTGTTATACAGGCTTAAACCTTTATGAAAGGAGTAGCAATGGCAATTGGGATTTTAAATATAAGCTTAGGGGATTCTATGAAAGTAGTCGTTTGATTCAGGTAGATGAGGATAACAGTATTTGGGTTGCTCATCCATACCGAGGAATTTTCAATTTGAACCTTGTACCTGAGCAGGATTCCGTGGTGTTTAAGCGTTACGATTCATTGGATGGCTTGACCTCAGATTTGCTTAATGACGTATTTAAAATTAATGAAGAGGTCGTTTTTACTTCAGAAAAAGGTGTTTTCCATTTTGATAAAATCACGAATAGATTTGAACCCTATTTTGCCTTTCAGGATCTTATTGGGAAGGATTGTCGAGTAAAAGAGTTAACTGAAGATGCTGATAAAAATATCTGGTTTGCTGCAGATGACCAGGTCGGTATGATCCATGTCAAAGAAAAAGGACTAGTCAAAGACTTTGAGGTGGAATACTTCCCCTTTTTGAATGATAAACTCTTAGGAGGTTTCGAGATGATCGCTCCGATAGATAATCATAATATCTTTTTTGGATCTGATAAGGGGGTGTATCACTTCGATCCATCCGATGAAGTGGTGAGTGATTCTTCTTT
>OMKD01000362.1 GCA_900299495.1 Sphingobacteriales bacterium | reverse complement strand
CTGGTCATACATCTTGCCTGAACAGAAGAAGTATGCGTTCTAAGCAGATTTACTGTGCTATCCTTAAGGTAGTAGGTATCCTGCATATCTCTTGCCGGGTGATCCTCAGGGGTGTTCATCGCCGTAAAGTTGTGCCAGTCATCTTCGATCTCACGCTCTTCTTCAACAGTGAATCCGATACGCTCAAAAATATCAATGATCTTATTCATGGTCACACTGATAGGGTGGTGAGAACCTAGATTCATCGGTTCTGCCGGCGCTGAAAGATCAATATTGGACATGGTCTCCTCAGCTTGCGCATTTTCAAGAGTCTCTACAGCCTGTTGAAATGCAGCTTCTGCCGTTTGTTTCGCTTCATTAACAAGTTGACCAAATTCCTTCTTTCTTTCATTAGGAATACTTCTGATCTCTCCGAAAATCGGCTTGATCACATTCTTTGAGCCCAGATATTTAATTCTGAACTGCTCCACTTCATCTTTTGTCTTAGGTTCAACTGCTTTGATTTCTGCAATCAGCGCATTTACCTTATCAAATATTTCTTGTGCCATCAGGACATTTTTTTCATTTATTTTTGCTGTAGAAAGGATAAGTGCTTCCACTTTGACTACACAGCGAAACACAAATTTAGTTTTTTCCTAAAATTATGAAAAGAAGAAAGCGGCTAAGCTTTAATTCTTTTCACTTTTATATTGTTTTTTTAAGTTAAACTGTAATTTGGTCAATACGAATTGCATTATACCTTCACAACAGATGTATAAACGGTAAGATTTTGGAAAAAGCGTTTGGCCGCACAATCAGATATATTTTTGGCTCCTTTGAAGGACAATTATTGGGCATTTTTAGTGTGATGTTGTTTTCCATTGTTTATTCAATGGAGTTCTTGACTTCTCAGGCTATGTTCTTTTTGGCTGGGGTAGTTCTGTTTGAGAAAAAAGACAAGAAAATCATCTTGCGTAAAGGGAATTTGGATCGTCTAAAATCTTATGGATTTCTTAGCCCTTTTTGGTTGACTAGTATATCATTCTTTTTGGTGCTCATATCCTTGCTATGGTCAGAGAATATGAAGGTCGGCCTCAGGTGGATTCAGCTTAAATTGCCATTTATAGTTTTTCCTCTTTTGTTTATGATGATTGCAAACCTACGTAAGGAACTAATCTTTAGATTGGTTTATTTCTTGTTGGTTTTAATGGGGCTTACATGTGTTCCGGTGCTCTACAATTATTTAGTGGATTACGACTCCATGAATCTTTTAATGAGTCAGGGGCAGCATATTCCCGTACCCTCCAATCATATTCGATTCAGTATGCTCATGGCATTAGCTATACTTTCCGGCGGGTATTTGTTTAAATCTTCTTACGTGTTGAAATACAAGCAGGAACGTTGGCTGATCGGTAGTCTGGTATTTTTCCTTTTGCTGATGATACATGTGCTTTCCGTTCGGACAGGTCTTGCTTTACTCTATGGAATGTTTTTGTTTTTTATCCTGGCAGATTTTGTTAGAAAAGCAAATTTGATGAAAAATATTGCACTTGTAGTAGTGCTAATTGCAGGTCCTTTCATTGCCTTCAAAACACTTCCATCCCTTCAAAGTAAGATCAACTACTCCCTTTGGGATTATGGTAAATACAAGGAAGGAAGAGCAGAGAATTATTCTGATTCGGAACGAATCATTTCTATTATGGCAGGAATGGAGATCTATAAGCAATCTCCGGTGATAGGAGTAGGAGCCGGAGACCTTAAGGATGAGCTTAGAGCTTATTATAATAAGGAGCATCCTAAGCTAAAAATGAAGCTACCGCACAATCAATTTGTTACAGTAGCTGCAAGTTATGGTCTGGTAGGATTGATCCTCTTTCTAATTAGTATTTTTAGCCCACTCGTTTACAAGAAGAATTATAAGAATCTATTCTTTCTTGCCTTTAATCTATTTGTATTTGGCTCAATGCTGTTTGAAAGCACCCTTGATACCAATTACGGGATTACTATCTATTTGGTGTTCCTGCTCATTGGTTTAAAAGTTTTGGATAATGAACCGAATCAGATATAGGATTTATACTGGTTTCTGCTGTTGTCCTGAGGAATAGATCCTCTGAAGAATAAGCCCAGGATCAAACCAAATGCGAAACCACCTATATGTGCCCACCAGGCTACATTAGAAGTGTCAACCACCAAAGACTCCATACCTCTTGCATATTGCTGGGCAATCCAGAAGCCAAGAAATAAAAAGGCTGGAAGTCTAAAAGGAAACACGATAAACAGTAATTTAACCCGGGAGGTTGGGAACATGACCAAGTAGGCACCTAGCACGGCAGCAATAGCTCCACTGGCACCAACTAATGGAGTATAATAACTGCAGGCTTGTGTCAATCCATCGCAAGGAATAGCGTTGCTACATACACTGCAACAATCGATTTGATCAAAGTTGACTCCAAAATACATATGGGCAAGTACTGCCGCCATTCCACCGATAACATAGAACAAGAAGAATTTCATACTCCCAATAGTTGCCTCTATGTTATCAGCAAATATCCACAGGAAGACCATGTTTCCAATTAGGTGCATCCAAGACCCATGCAGAAACATACTGCTAAGCAGTGCATACCAATTTTGGCCAGTTGCTATCTCTGATGGTATAGCACCCAACTCACAGACCATCATTCCGTCAAAGCGCGTTTGCCAGATAAAGATCAATACATTCAGTACAATAAAGCTATAGCTTAGAATAGGTGGCTTGCCACCACGTACATTTTCATCTCCAATAGGTATTAGCATAAGTCTTCGTATTAGCGGTAAGCATAAGCTCTAAAGAACTGACACTCGTTGATTATTTTTTCGTAAAACTGGGTTTCTCCATAGACATCTAAAAGCAGATCATAGTATTTGCCATATGCTTTTGGTATGAACGGTACGGTATTACAGCATTCTGGTGTTTCATAAGCATCTGAGTGGTAAAAGTCTATGAGCTCACATTTGGCTGCCATATAGCAGGCTTTCGCAGCTTGTTCTTTATCTTTTGCTGCCTGTCTGGCCATGTCAAAATAATAAGCCGCAAGTCCAAGATTCTTTACCTCTTTATTGTTTGGATTATCATATTTACCCTGTCCTTCCCAGTTTGTAACAGAACGATGATAATCCATGACTTGCCAGGAATGACCGTAATAACTACTGTTATAAAGCCCTACACCTATTTTTAAGTAAAAGGCTGCATCGTCCTCCTCTGCCTTAATCTTGAATTGAAGATCAAGGATCTCCTCCATGAATTCTCCCCGGTTGAATAAATCGATTGTATCCTTTGAATGTGGACATTCGTGACAATCTCTTATTGTTGCACGGAATGGATCATGAACACCAAAGTTGTCCCAGTTTGGTCTTGGAATCTTACGGTAGCATTCCAAGGCTGCTTCAAAGTTTCCATTCTGCATATAATGTACCGCAAGTAGATCGTATAATTCGTCCTTTATGACGTAGCCAGTTTCTTGAGAAAGCAGGAGTTTTTCAAGGTTGTTCAGATCTCCTTTTTCAATCAAATTCACCAAATCCATTATGATGTATTCTGGTTGTTTCCAACATAAATCGGAGTAGGTATTGTGGCATAGATATGACTTGCCGATGGAGCCATCTTTTTCATATATGCTTTTTAACTTGTCTCCTAGGAATCTCGGGAAGTAAGCATTTTTTTTATATTGTTCGTTGTTTCTTATGATGGAGTAAGCAAGCCTCTCCGTTTCTTCATCTGCTTCCTCAAAAGCATCAATGATTTGGGCAAGTAAGAATATTTCAACCTGCTCTTTGAGCGTTTCATCCTGTGTTGATGCGGACAACTTTCTTAGTGCAATACCTGCCTCTCTGTTTTCACCAGTCATCAATAAGATATAGGCTTGTGCAGCCTCCCAGATATCTGGATTGCTTACTTTTTGATCTTTGATGAGCTGCATGGCAAAATCTCTCAGGGAAGTAGCATAGTTGGAGATACTTTTTCTAGGGATATTGTATTGCTTTAGGGCTTGCCTGTTATTGTTGAATTTGATACCAATAAGGTCCTCTTCAAGTTCTTCCAACTCCTTTATAAGTAGGATTCGAAGATATTTATTATTGGGGCTTAATTTATAAATAGCCTTCATGTCGCCAAGGGCTTTAGAGCCCTTTTCATTGGCACGCATGGCATGCAAGGTTGATCGTTCTTCATTGGTTGTGCAAAAGTTCATACAGGTTTTCCATTCTTCTTCCGATCGGATGATGAAGGATCTCAAAGCAGAATCCTGAAGTTCTTCGCAATTATCGTATACCACAGAAAAAAGGAATGCAGCTTCTGGGTATTGTTTGGTTCGTTGTAAAGCACCGGCTTTCAAGGAAAGGGTCCAGTAGTAGATCAGGCTCTTTTTCCCATCAAAGGTTTTTACATCAAGCTTTGGCATCAAATAGTCATAAAGTTCAATGGCTTGACGGTAGCTTTTGGAGTAATGAGCAAGTCTTACGATTTGATAAGCATAGCGCAGTCTTATATAATCTGATTTACATTTTTTAAAGGCTTTGAGTCCTTCTTCGATCAGAATCTGCATTTCTGCTAAGTCCTTTTCGTCTTTGTACCAACTGTTTTCCTCTGCTGCGTGCGGCTCACACTTTTTGCTAAAGATTAAATAGTTAACGGTATCCTCACATTTGTTTTGGTGTAAGTACTTCGTGAAATAATTCTCTCCCATTTGATAGGGAACAGGCATGTTCTTTACTTTGATATTGGTCAGTAACTCCTCGTAATCTCTTGCTGAAAAATTATACAAAGCATATCGGATTTCATCCTCTTCGGCATTTTCACAAACTGCTTTTTGCCATTCTTTAATATTATTGTTTGCTGCCGTTTCTATGCGATCGGTAAAAAAATACGATTCATGAAGTTTTTGCAGGATGAGGTCATTGCTGTAGGTTTCACCAATGATATCGCGATTGATGAAATTAAAAGTGTAAGGTTCTTCAACGTAGTAACAAGCAATTCCAGTCTTTACAGGAATTAAAAACAACACTGCAAATAAGAGAATTAGCAACTTGTTATTGCTTGCCAGCACATAATGCTTCAAGTTTGGCATGAGGGAATTTTTTGGTAACAGTTTCATTGAGGTGGTAAAATAATAAATATTCTGAGGTCTTTAGCTTTGTTTCATTGATGATGTTCAAGGCATCTTCCAAATCTGAAATATCGACAGCTTCTTTTCGGATATAATCATCTTTGTAGAGATAATGACCACTCAGGTATTGGTCCTTATCCAGGGTGTAATTTTTTAAGGTTTTATTCTGGCTAAAGATCTCGGGTGTTTGGTCACTTATGATTCTGTGAAGTTTGCCATCCCTGTAGACCAGGTACCATTCAAAAAGCGGTAAAGCAATGTCTAGCTCGAGGGGATAATTGATGTCCTTGGGTAAGTACGATGCTAACGTTTCAGTGTTGTAGATGGAGTTTGTTTCATCAATGTTTTGAATATCTCCCATATTATAACACATCAAAGCTCCTTTATCCACAGGTGGAATACCTGTTTTATTGGGATACCTCACTTGATGTAATCTTATGGTGGCGCTTAGTGAGATATTTTCCGGAAGTTTCTCCTTTAGCTGTTTTAAAAAGGTAAAATAAGCCTCTTTACTTTTTGCTGTCCAGTCACAATCAATCTGAAGCTCCTTCCATCCCTCTTGTACATTGGCTTTTTCAAGTTGCCTGTTAAGTTTGTCGACGATCTTAGTGGCAAGAGTATTCGTTTCTTCAGCTTCAATTTTCAAAAAACAGCTATTGGTAATAAATATACAGGCTGCAAAATCTCTTTGTGCAAGTAGACTACTATCAGGATTGGCTACACCAACGGGTTTAATCGTACCTTGCTCATTGCTGAGATCGAAAAATCGATAGTGAAGGTAGTCTACTCCCAAATTGTTGAGGTAGTTGATCTGCTCAGGATTTTGTTGCGCAATAGATTTCCAATGATAAAACCCAGGTTTGAATTTTGCTGAAGGTTTATCGCAG
>OMKD01000361.1 GCA_900299495.1 Sphingobacteriales bacterium | reverse complement strand
TTCGAAATCAAAATCAGCAGGATCAGCACTTGCACCACCATACCCTACATCAGCAACTTCTATCATTCCATCCGCAGAATCAAAACAATTTGGATTTGTAGTGGTAAAGTCTGCAGTAATCTGCGCAGGCTGCCCAATATCAAAGCTTGTACTAAATGAACAATCATTAACATCCGTAACTGTCACTGAATAGGTTCCAGCACTTACGCCACTTAAAGTAGGGTCAACACTTGTATCAGACCATTCATAAGTTAATGGAGCGGTACCCGTTAAGAGATTGACAGTAGCACTACCATTTTGTCCCTGAAAGCAATCTGTATCAACAGGAAGTACTTCAACAGTTAATGAGTCTGGAGCGTCAATAGTCGTTGAACCGATTATCTCACAATTATTATCATCTGTAATAGTTACGCTGTAATTACCCTGAACTAGACTTGATTGAGTGTCTGTGTTTCCACTCAAGCCATCCCAATTATAATTATAGGGTTCAGTTCCTCCTGATACCTGAGCGATAATTTGACCTGCAGGACTATTTACACAAGAATCATCTACAGTATCAAAATCAAGCACTAATTCGTCCGGTTGTGAAACGGTTCCCATTCCTGTTTGTATGCATCCTTCTGCATTCTCAACAGTAAACCCATAATCACCCGCTGCTAAATTTTCAGCAGTAAAAGTAGATTGACTATCGTCCCAAGTAATTGTATAATCTGCGATTGAACCATCCAATGGAACTACTTCTATACTTCCATCAGCAGTGCCAAAACAATCTGTATCTGTACTAATTATATCTAAATCTATTGATGAAGGGTTTGACAACATTGCTTCTGCAGTCTGCGAACACATATTGTCATCTGTTACGGTTACGGCATAAGACCCACTGGATAGCGATGATAAGGTCGGCAAAGTATTACCACCTCCCCAATCATATGTATAATTTCCTGCCCCACCAGTAGCATTTACAGTAAGTTCTCCATCGGAGAAACCATCACAGCTTGGATCCGTTACAACAAAGTTTAATTCAATAGAATCCTGATCCTCAAATTCAATCAATGCGACAGCCTCACAGTCGTCATTATCAGTAACAGTTACAGTATAAACTCCTGTTGGAAGGTCATTTCTTAGTGAATCGGTTGATATTCCATCTGACCAATCAAAAGTGTAAGGGTACACCCCGATAGTCACTTGTACCTCTGCCATACCGTCAGAAGAATTCCAGCATAAGGGATCTGTGGAAATTAAATCAATCTCGATATCACTATTTGACTCAACTAAACCTGTAGCTACCTCTGCACAGCCCGTAAAGATGTTAGTTACTGTTACAGTATAAGAACCTGCAGAAAGATTATTTGCAGTAGTACCTGAAACTCCTCCTGCATTTGAATCCCATTGGTAAGAATAAATGTCAAATAAACCACCACCTGTTGCTGATAAGGTTAAAGAACCATCATTGCCATCTCCACAGGATGCTGTTGTAGATAAGAAGTCTATATTAAAAGGAATTAAATTCACATTTACAGTACCTGTAACCTGACAACCAAATGCATCTGTTACAATAAAATCATATGTACCAGCTGGAAGATCATCAATTTCCGCACTATAAATCGTATCCTGAGTTATCGGGTCTACGTCCTTAACTTCACTCCAAATATATTCACCAGGTGCAACTCCGCCAGTAATAAGAATGCTCTCATATACATATGGAGCTACTCCTCCGGTTATTGTTATACTCACATCTCCGTCAATATCATTTTCACATCCTACATAATCATCTATGGACGTAACATTTAAAGGTTGAGGTTCCTCTACATCAATTATTGAATTAGATACACATCCATTATTATCAACAACCGCAAGCTCCAATAAACCTGAACCTACATCAGTGACTTGTGCATCATTTGCAGTTCCTCCACTCCATGTGTAGGTATAAGGCATAGAACCACCAATGACAGATGCTGAAAAGGCTGCGTTAGCTTCACCAAAACAACTAATTTGCTGATCCTCGATAAGAGACAATTCCAGTGAATCAGGACTAGGAACAACAAAATCGTAGGATTCTACACAATTTTGTCCATCCAAAATATCGATAGTATAAGTACCTGCGGAAAGATCATAAAAATCTCCCGTTGTATTTGTCTCGCTGCCAAGTGTAAATTCAAAAGGTGGAAAACCTGTTGCCTCTAATTCTATCGAACCAGTTTCATCACCATAACATAAAATACCTCCAATACTATCTAATATGGGTATAGCACCATCACAATTTGGTGTTGTACAACTTGAAAAACCGGAGTATCCTCCACATTCATTATCGAATCCAATCACTTCAATTTGTACCTCGGTATTTAAATTCAAACCACAAACCAAATGAGAGGTTGCTCCATTAGACGCAATGAAAGGAGCATTATCCACACTTACTAAATAAGCCAAAGCACCTGGAACTGGATCCCACGAGAATTCAATACATTCCGGAGTTGTAACAATACAACTTACATCAGGAGCCTCTAAAGCAGGCTGAACTTCAACAACAATGGTATCATATTTAGTACAACCATATGAATCTGTTACTTCTAAATAATATTCTGTGGTAACATCAGGAGATGCGACAGGATTCGGACAGTCCGAACAGTCAAGTCCAGCGGTTGGTGTCCATGAATAAAAAATATCATATACAGGTTCAAAAGTAATAGTCCAATCTAACAACGTTCCTTCAAATCCTTCAGAATCATCAATAACCAAAAGTGTCCAGGTCCCATTTGTTGTTGATCCGTATCCTAAATCAGACCAAACACCCTCAGGATTAAACTCACCTGTATAAGGTGCTCCATTTGCAGGAGGATCAACATAGTCAATATCCTGACTAGCTCCCGGCACAAAACAGGTTTGTATATAATCATCTCCATTTGATCCAACGTCTGTAACTAACTCCATAAATAGGCCATCAGGACTTTGAAGATAAATATCAAGATCGGACAACCAATTATGATCAACATTTATACAGACTGACTGTATCATATTTGGTCCCAATTCAACAGGTAAAACGCCGAATACTTCTAGTTCAGAACTGATTGTTGTTCCAACTGGCCCAATAGTAAAGTCCTGTATATTTGAAAAGCTCGGAGGATCTGGCAGCGTAACCGCCAATTCTCCATTTAACACGGTCTCT
>OMKD01000360.1 GCA_900299495.1 Sphingobacteriales bacterium | reverse complement strand
TGGAGAATATATTTTCAGGAACCTATCAGGTCACAGTTACAGATGGTAATGATTGTATATTTGAATTCGAAATTGATCTACCACAACCCACTCCTATTAATCCAGGGTTGACATACGAAGACCTTAGCTGTTTTGGCATCAATGACGGAATGATCAACTTCGATGCATCTGGAGCAACACCTCCATATCTTTTCTCCATTAACGGAGATGATTATTTAGGAAATCCAATGCTTCAGGGACTTGCTCCTGGCGAATATGACATACAGGTAATCGATGATAATGATTGTACAACGGATACGACTATTACAATCCTTGAACCTGATGAACTTATGATTAATTTCCCTAGTGGTTCCATTCTTTCAATAAATCTGGAAGATGATATATATTTAAACGAAAATTATATCGAGATCATAAATAATCAAGGTAACTATGA
Source organism: Sphingobacteriales bacterium (assembly GCA_900299495.1). Lineage (GTDB taxonomy): Bacteria > Bacteroidota > Bacteroidia > Chitinophagales > Saprospiraceae > AM-2324. Next base: position 7,452 of record OMKD01000360.1, on the reverse strand, counting down.
TGTAACTTGGATGCCTTCTTATGCAGGGACTTTAAGTTGTACTGATTGTGAAAACCCTGTTGCAATGCCATTTAATACCATCACCTATAACGTTATGGTTGTGGATGAAAATAATTGTAATGATTTAGAAACACTTGTCATCAATGTAAATAAATACAGGGTTGTTTTAGTACCAAGAGGCTTCTCTCCAAATGGTGACGACAATAACGATATGCTTTTAGTCCATGGTAAACAAGGTACCATAGTCAATACATTCCAAGTCTTTGACCGTTGGGGAACGAAGTTATATGAGAAAAATGACTTTGAAATCAATGAAGAAACCGGCTGGGATGGTACTTTCCGAGGGAAAGATATGCCAGCAGGAGCATACTTATGGTATGCAGATGTAACTTATATCGATGGTCTGAGTGAAAGACATGAAGGTTTTGTAAACTTAATACGATAATTACGTGAAAACACATACAATGAAAGTCAATAAAATTATTACACTAACACTAGGTTTATTCCTGTCAATTTGTTTGCAGGAAGTAAAAGCACAGGATGCCTTACTATCTCAGTATTATAATAATCCTGTTTACAATAATCCAGCTTTCACTGGTGTGCATACTGGAAGGTTCAGGGTTGTTGCTTCTTTCCGCGACCAATGGAATGCAATATCTAACACAACATTTAGAACAAGTAATATCAACTTTGATATGCGTTCGAAAATAGGTAGAGGTGACTTTCTGACTTACGGATTTACAGGAACTAATGATCAAACCGGAAATGCAAATCTAACTTATAATGCAGCAGGTGTAAATCTGGGCTACATGAAGCAATTAAGTGGTAATAGAGCAAGAAGGACAAGTCAGTACCTTACAGGTGGAATAAGTCTTAGTATGGGGCAATTCTTCACCAATCCCAATAGCCTTTGGTTTAGTAATCAATTCAATGAACAATCTACAAGTGTAGATATGTCATTGGATAATGGTGAGAACCTGAATTCTTCAACAGCCTTTTTCCCTGATTTCACAGCAGGACTATTATACTATGGCGTTGAGGGAGAAAACAGTTATTACTTTGGAGCAGCAGCACACCATCTGAATAGACCAAACATCTCTATGTATGAAAATGGAAATTCAAGAAGATACAGCAGGTATGCTATTCAGGCTGGTGGTCAGATTGCAATATCAAATACAACTCAGCTTCTACCATCTTTTATTTGGAATACTCAAGGACCATCTTCTGCAATTACAGGTGGTTTAAACTTCAGATATTCAAATAGAGATTGGAGGGAATTAGCGATTCGCATGGGGTCATACATTTCATTTGCTAAAGAGGTCAATTCAAACATTTACCTTCCATGGGTAAACGCTGCATTTGTCATGGAATTTGAAAATATGTTCTTCGGATTGAGCTATGATATTTCAATGAATGCCCTTGCAGTACCAACTGACTCAAGAGGTGCATTTGAATTAAGCATTGGCTATACAAAGCCAGGTAAATATAGAGTAAAACCTAAGTGTCCAAAGTTGTAATCAAAAAAAGGGAGCAAAATTTTGCTCCCTTTTTTTAATCCATTCTTAAGACCATTCCTTTGAGATAATGGCCTTCTTTATGATATATACTAACCGGATGATCAGGTCCTTGACTTAATTTATGTAAAACTCTGGCAGGTCTTCCAGCTTCTATTGAAGCAGAAACTATTGTATCATAAAATAATTTATCATCAACAACCTGAGAACACGAATAGGTAAATAACAATCCACCCTTCTTTACTCTTTCGATAGCCATCATATTTAATCGCTTATAACCCATAACCGCGTTATGGCGTTTACGCACATTCTTTGCAAATGCTGGTGGATCAACTATAACTATATCAAACAATTCTTTTTCATCCTTCAAATACTGCATTACATCAGCCTTGAGAGAATGATGACGCTCATCGTTTTCGAAACCAATTGCGACATTCTCATCAATCAAATCCACTGCTGTCTTCGATATATCAACAGAAACAACTTTACTTGCTCCTCCGCCCAAGGCATAAATGGAAAAACCACCCGAGTAGGCAAAGGTATTTAATACTGTTTTACCAGCACTGTAACTTCCAACCAAAGCTCGATTTACGCGTTGATCTAGGAAGAAACCAGTCTTTTGACCCGTTTGCCAGTTTACCTTGAACTTATAACCATTTTCAAGAACTATATCAGAGGAAGGCTCACCAAGCAAATGCTCGTCGCTTACCCCCATACCATAGCGCTCTGGCAAGGTAGCCTGAGATTTAGAATATATGCACGCCAATTGGTCTCCAAATACTTGCTGTAAAGCCTCTGCAATCAAACGAATATCCTTATGCATCCCAATAGAATGGGCTTGGATAACAGCAGTCTTATTGTAAATATCTATGATTAAGCCTGGAAGGCCATCTCCTTCAGCATGCACTAATCGATAACAATTGGTCTGACCTTCTTTAGGAATAAAAAAAGTAGTTCGAACAGCTAAAGCCTTCTGAAGTTTTTCTTTCCAAAAATCTACATCTATGGCTCTATCCTCCCAAGAGATAACCCGTAGTGCAATAGATCCATCCTGAAAATGTGCGACACCAAGGAAGTTACCTTTTGAATCAAGGATTTTAACCTTATCCCCTTCTTCTATACTTTTGGTTTGCGTCTTTAGTGCTCCTGAAAACACCCATGGATGAAAACGCTTCAACGGAAATTCTTTCCCTTTCTTTAATACGATCTCCTTCATACTCCACTTTTATAAACCTCTTCGCTTTATTTCTGTATTATAAAACTCTAATTCTCTACTCATATCTCCAGTAACTGAAGTATTCTCTTGTGCTCGACGCACCAAATAAGGAACTACCTCTTCCACTTGTCCGTACACCAAATATTTTCCTACATTATAACCCGAAGCTGCCAAATTAAACGTAAGATTATCACTCATCCCATAAAGTTGGCAGAAATTTAGGTGTGGATGCTCTTTAGGTAATTTTCGCTCAAATATTAAATCCGCAAGAATTCTTGAACTATCTACATTGTGGGTAGCGTTGCAAAGTGCAATTTGCTCAAAATTATCAATACAGAACCTCAAGGCAGTGTTAAAGCAATCATCAGTAGCAGCCTTATCCTTATTAATCGGTGAAGGATAACCCATTTCCTCTGCACGTTTGCGTTCTTTATCCATATAGGCACCTCGAACAAGTTTAGCGCCCAGGATATATCCATTTGACTTAGCTTCTTCAAATGATTTCATCAAAAATTCAAGTCTGTCATGACGATACATCTGGAAAGTATTGTACACTGAAATGTATTCTTTGTTGTATCGAGACATCATTAGGTTGGCAATAGTATCAATGGCATCCTGAATCCAACTTTCCTCAGCATCAATAAAAATAGAAGTCTTTGTTTTGAAAGCTGCAGAACATATGGCATCAATTCGCTTCAGAGCATTAGAATATTCAGTTTCCTCCTTTGGACTAAGCGTATCTCCAGCACTGATTTTCTCAAGAAGCTCAAACCTTGCAATACCTGTAATTTTAGTAGTCACAACTGGAATAAACTTATTGGCTGCAGCGAATTCAAGCGCCTTGATATTTTCATTCATTGTCCTATTAAAATCCTCCTCTGAAGATTTGCCCTCTGCCCCATAATCAAGTAAAGTAACGACATTAAAATCAGCTAAATGCTCAATCGTTTGCTGACTATCTAATAAAGTTGTTCCTCCGCAAAACTGCTCGAAAATAGTCCTTTTGACGATTGTCTTTGAAAAAGGAAGATTTAGACGTACTGCCAATGTTCCAAGCTTTGAACCAATGTTCACAAACCATGATTTATTCATCATCTTGAACAACCTATAAGCCTTTTTTAGCTCATCATTACTCTTGTTCTTAAAGGCTATTTCCGTATTTGAAAAATCTAAATTTGGTTTTGATTTCACCTCCATTCATTTAAATTTGAACTATAAATTATTGTCCTTGATTCCATATTGACCAAGCCGCTTCTGCTTGTAATTCAAGCATTCTCAATCCATTTTGAACTGGACACGATTTATCCCGCCCAAATTTAAGAAATTTAGTCCATTCAGGATTATAAACTAGATCATACAAATGTTGACTTTCAGTCAAATGTTCATAAGGAATATCGGGACAATTATCCACATCTGGGAACGTACCCAGTGGTGTCGTATTTATAATAAGACCAGCAGATCTAATGTCATTTTTAGTAAGCTGATCATAGGTAAGAATACCGGTACCGGAACCACGAGAAACAAATCGTATATCGTAATCTAAAGCATTAAGCGCAAATGCTACTGCTTTGGAGGCACCTCCCGTCCCCAGTATCAAAGCTGACTTCTGATTTAAAGTATCAGATAAAAACCCTTCAAGAGATCCTTTAAATCCAATATGGTCTGTATTGTAACCCACAAGGCTACCATCTGCATCTCTGCAAATAGTATTTACAGCTCCTATTTCGGCTGCAGCAGGATCTATTTGATCTAAATAATCCATTACAGATTCCTTGTAAGGTATAGTCACATTAAATCCGTAGATATCTGATTGCTTAAAAAGATCTTTAACCTCATCGATAGCAGATAACTCAAAGTTTTCATAAACATGATCTTCCAATCCAAGCGCTGCAAACTTATTGGAAAAATATTTTCTTGAGAATGAATACCCAAGTGTTTTACCGATCAGTCCAAATCTTTTCATAATTAAGCTTTCGATTTATCAGTACGTGAAAGGAACCAAACAATACCCACACCAAGGACCATTGCAAACAGTACTCCAACAACATAAGGTTCTCCCTGAAATGCTGATGGCAGCATATTCTGTTCACTTATACATTTGATCTTATCATTGACCATTACCTCTTCCACACAACTTCTCCAAGGCCAAATCTTATTTAGTGATCCTATCATAAATCCAGTAAGGATGCTGATCGTATAGTTTCTGTAGTTCTTAAACACATAAGTCAATACTCTTGAGAATACCATAACTCCAGTCAGGCAGCCCAATCCAAACACAGCAACGATAAGCATTGAATCCGTTGAAAAAGTCTTCAACATATCCTTTACGGCAGGAATCACAATCGTATACATACCCAAGAGTAAAAGGATAAAAGAACCGCTAATACCCGGTAAGATCAAAGCAGATATAGCTATACAACCCGATAGATAGATAAACCAAAGAGCTTCGGTGCCATCACTGGGTGCTAAAACAGTTATACCATAAGCAATAACAGCCCCCATGATCAACATAACTATATTCAGAGCATCCCATTTTTCTATCATACGCATCATGTAGACAGAAGATGCAATTATGAGAGCAAAGAAGAATCCCCAAACAACTGGCGGATAGTTATCCAACAACCAGGTAATCCCAAATACTCCCGTAATAATTCCAATAAGCATACCTGCTAAAAGTGCAATTAAAAAATTGCCATCAATAGCCTTCCATAGGGATTTGAATCCACCTTTTTTATAATCACCTATCAGTCCCGTCCCAAAGGAAGAGATCGACGCAAGTAATCTTTCGTAAATACCGGTAATAAAGGCTATCGTACCTCCTGAAACTCCAGGAATCACCTCAGCCATCCCCATTGCCATTCCTTTTAAAGCAGTGCTAACAAAATTTACTGTCTTCATATATTCTTTTACACTTCAATAATTACTTTCTACGTCCTTGTGTCCCTACCAAAAAAAGACTGATTCCAATAATAAACAAAACAGACAATCTGCTAATTGAATCCGTAAGGAACAATAGTGGAAAGAGTGTCAAAACTAATAAAGCTAACAACCAAATCTTAACCTTACGCTCATTCTTTGGGCTTCCGTCTAAAGTAGGAATAGTGTATACTTCAATAACACCGGTAGTCATGCAGGCATCCATGAAATAAATGAAATCATCAAAGTACTTTTGATCAGCTTCCGTCAATTGATTGGTTAAGGACCTGAATGAACCTTCTAAAAGTATCTGAGTTTGACCATCCCGCTCTTCAAAACGCACAAGAATCTCAGACGAAACCCTCTTTGGGCTCAAAGCTATACTACTTTTTACTGATTTATAATAAGTCCCCCCACTCAATCCTTTAGAATAGTGATAGCCATTTATTTTAAAGAATTCATCAACTCTTTTTTGACATAAAGCTTTTCCTTCTTGAACCACAATTCTGTAATTCTTAATCATTCAGCATTTTTTTTGTGAAATTAAAAAAAATCGGATGTAATCTATTCAAAATGCACTCGCCTTGTTATAATTCTTCCTTTTTTGGGTATATCATTCAGTTCAAAATTCGACTCCAATTGATGAAGGTCTGGCATTCCTGCATCAACCCAAGATGAATACCATATCGATCCCAAAGCATGGATAGCTCGTCGATATCTGGATTCTACCATTCCACCCAATGCCTGGTGATATAGTACTGTTAGCGTATCACTCTGACTGGTAACTAAGCGCTCCCCTCTTTGTGTTACCCCATATTGTAAATCCTCCTCAATTACAGAACGAACAAACCGCTCTTTTTCCAGGACTTCTTCCACTAAAGCATGAGATTCCGTGATGATTGTCCATATTAAAGAGTCCACATTATTGATATATAAAGCTTGCCCTACCCAGACTTTATAATCTTTTGCAAAATATTCCGGTAAGCGACTCTCCCAGAAAGCATGAATCCCATATTGCCCTGTTTGTTGACCATTATAATTCGAACTCGTATGAAGTGGGACAGTTGCATCACCCAAGTAATGACCAAGGTCTGCGGCGTACCGACAAATTTTTTGAGCATCTAAATCACGAAATGCATCCGTAAGACGATGGTATACTCTTGACAGATTATAAGGAAGAACTCCGTGTTCTGTAAAACCATCCACTATCCTTATTCCATAGCGGTTCGAATCCCTGTCAAAGGATTGATCTAAAGGGACTAGCCAATCCTCTTCGTAATAAAAATCCATTGCCAATGTATCAAACCAAACTTTGAATTCCGCTTTATCAATCAAACTATCGGGTAATTGATTACTGGTCTTCTCTCCTTCTTCTTGCCAATAAAATGTACAGTGACTTCTAAGATCTGTTCTAAAGTCCCGTTTCAAACCCTCAAAAGGAATTCCTCCATACTGATCAAGATCGATATAATGCCGGGGAGCTTCAAAAGTGCTGGCGTATCTTCTTTTATCTGCATCAATTGCATGCCTTGAGAAATAATCCTGATTAGGGCTGAAGAATACTTTCATTTCGGGAGGAAGGGTATAAACGGCAAGCTCATTGATTTTTCGATGAGCAAAGAACCCCCAATGTGGCATATGAGTAATGAAAGCCAACAAAGACAATACACAAATGTAGTTCATTTTTAGCCTCAAGTAAGACAGACACACTATCAATAAAAAAGAGGACCTTGACAGGTCCTCTTTTTTAGATTAGAAATAATCGTAGGGTCTCAATAAGTCCTTAAATACTGCAAGCTGAACCAT
>OMKD01000359.1 GCA_900299495.1 Sphingobacteriales bacterium | reverse complement strand
TAAGTTTGGAATAGCACGCTTTATTCGTGGACCACTCGATTTACTTTCGATCCACTTTGTAGGCAAATTCAGTAAACGTCCAATGCACTTCTTTGGCGGCTGGGGCTTATTCTTTTTGTTTTCAGGCTTTATAATCCTTTCTTATCTGACTATTGATAAGTTATTCTTTGAAGCTTATGGGATGACAGACAGGCCGTTGTTTTATTTTGGAATACTTACTCTAATAGTAGGTATGCAGATGTTTTTGGCTGGATTTGTTTCTGAATTGGTTTCCAGAAATGCACCCAACAGGAATAATTACAAAATAGAAAAAGAGCTTAATTAATCTTTATGAAACGGTATGTCATACTGAGTCCTGCTAATCCTTTGAGAGGAGGAATAGCCTCTTCTTCGGAACGTCTTGCAGAGGAAATCAGGGATCAGGGGCATGAAGTGGATATTGTGTCATTTAAAAAACAATATCCAGATCTACTGTTTCCAGGGAAAACTCAGTTTACTTCCGATCCACCACCGAAAGATATCCGTATTCATAGTTGGATACATTCCACAAATCCATTTAACTGGAGAGTAGTAGCTAATAAAATAGCAGACCTCAATCCGGATTATGTGATTGTTCGCTATTGGATTCCGTTTATGGGACCAAGTTTGGGTACAATCTGTAAGATCGTCAAAAAAAGTACTGGAGCGAAGATTGTCTGTTTAGCGGATAATTTGATACCCCACGAACAAACTCCAGTCGATACCATACTTACAAGGAATTTTTTAAAGCATATCGATTCTATGGTTGTTATGTCCAAGTCCGTTGGGCAGGATCTCAGAAAGTTTTCAGATACTATACCATATACCTTTGTTCCACATCCGATTTATGATAATTATGGTGAAAAGGCTGATCGTAAGGATGCCTTGGATCGTTTAGGCTTGGATTACTCAAAGCAGTATATCTTATTCTTTGGCTTCATTCGTGCCTACAAAGGTTTAGATATCCTTATTGATGCCTATGAAACGCTCAATGATCCCAATGTAGAACTTATTGTAGCTGGTGAGTTTTACGCCTACGAAAAGGTTTATAAAGATGATGTAGCATATAGAGGACTTTCAGATCGTATTCATTTCTATTCAGAATATATTCCTAATGAGCAGGTAGCTGATTTTTTTGCAGTTGCAGATATTGTTGCCCAACCTTATCGATCTGCTACGCAAAGTGGTATATCACAACTAGCTTACCATTTCGAAAAACCTATGCTAGTAACTAATGTAGGTGGCCTGCCGGAAATTGTCGATCATGAGCGCTCGGGTTATGTAGTTGATGTTGATGCTAATGCAGTTAAAAATGCTTTGCAGGACTTCTTTAATAACAAGCGTTATCAAAAGATGGAAGAAGAAACTATCCAAGCGAAAAATCGATTCTCTTGGACAGCTCTTTTTGAAGCATTGAATCAATAATTTCCGCTTTTCGTTTACATATCCCTATTCTTTGGTATTGAGTTTAAAAAATATTATTGGTTAAAATTCCAATCTACAGATGTTTTATTCTTATATTTGACTCGTAATCAGTTGTTTGTTTTTTTGTAAAAATAAACTTTCACTTGATGATGACGATCCATATTGAATCTATATGGTCAAACAGGTAATTTATAACTACTCCAATCTTGTTGATGATCAATTTTGAATGTTAACAATTTTCTTAGTTATGAACACTACAAAGACAATCATGATCATGTTTTTCTGCATGATCACCTCAACTATTTTTGCTCAGGGGGTAGGAATAAACAGCTCAAATGCTGACCCTGATGCATCCGCAATTCTTGATATTTCTTCCACAAATAAGGGGATTTTGGTTCCTAGAGTTTCAATAGGTGCTATAGGAGCATCGAGTCCAGTAAGTAGTCCAGCGACTGGTTTATTAGTCTGGAATACGAATGCCTCCATTTCTGGTGGAAATGGAATTGGTTTTTATTATTGGAATGGTTCTCAGTGGAATCATGTCGCTGCAAATAATAATGGCTTTTGGACTCCTGATGGTAATTCAGGTACTAGTTCGTCTTCGGACTTCATAGGAACCACGGACGGTCAGGATTTGACCTTCAGAACAAACAATAATCAAAAACTTCGCTTGAGTACTCAAGGGCAGTTAGAATTCTTGAATTCAGGCCAATCTGTATTTGTCGGAGAATTGGCAGGAGAAAATGATAATCTAACTTCTGGTTATAATGTATTTGTCGGATACAAATCAGGTACCTTAAATACTTCTGGAAATGGTAATGTTGCTCTTGGACATGATGTATTTATAAGCAATACAAGCGGATATAATAATGTAGCTGTGGGTAGGGCATCTTTGTATGATAATGTATCCGGTGCTAATAATGTTGCGGTAGGTAGGTCTAGCTTGTTAAATAATACAAATAGTGATAATTCTGCATTTGGAAGTTATTCCATGTTTTATAATACCTCAGGTAGTCACAATACTGCATTGGGCCGGTCGGCATTATACAACAACACTACTGCTTCTGATAATACTGCTGTAGGCTCAAATTCATCTTATAATAATACAATTGGTACAAGGAATGTAGCTGTAGGACGATCAGCTCAATATAATACAACAACGGGTTCTTATAATGTTTCTGTAGGAACCTATTCTATGAATCTTAATACTACAGGGCAGGAGAATACAGCCATGGGTAATAGCGCACTTTACAGCAATACAACAGCTAATGGTAATTCTGCAATAGGAGCTTATGCTATGTTTGATAATACTACAGGAGAATTTAATACATCACTTGGACGTTCTGCCTTAGAAAATAATACAACGGCTTCAAATAATGTAGGAATAGGTGCATATGCATCCTTTAATAATACCTCAGGTTACCAAAATACAGCAGTAGGAAGAAGCTCACAGTATACAAACACAATCGGTTTTTATAATACCTCTGTGGGTGCTTTTTCATTACAATTCAATGTGTCTGGAGATTATAATGTAGCTATTGGTAGGTCTTCTTTAAGAAGTAATCTTGCTGATTTTAATACAGCAGTTGGGGCTGAGTGTTTATTCTCTAATACTTCAGGTTATCAAAACACAGCAGTAGGAAGAGGCTCGATGTATAACAATACAACAGGTTATTACAATACTTCCCTTGGATTTTATTCATTATATGAAAATACGACTGGATTTAATAATGTAGCTATCGGTAGATACAGTCTTAGGTTTAACACAGGTGATCAGAATACTGGATTAGGTAGTGAGTCTCTATACACAAATAGCTCAGGCGATAGAAATACAGCAGTTGGATTTAATGCATTGTATAGCAGTACTACTTCAAATGATAATACTGCTGTAGGTTATCAAGCCTTGGCCTTTAATACTACGGGCTATCAAAATACAGCAGTTGGGTCAAGGGCGTCAAATAATGCTACAACGGGCATTCGAAATGTTGCTGTTGGAAGAGATGCTTTGCTTACTAATACATCGGGAAGTGGTAATATATCAATAGGATTTAATTCAGCTAACAAGATAACTACTCAAAGTAATAATACGGCTGTAGGCCACTATGCTTACTTCAATGGTAATTATTCGAATTCTACTGCCATTGGTTACTATGCTCAAATTACTGCAAGTAATCAAGTTCGGATTGGATATTCAACTGTTACAAGTATTGGTGGTTATGCAAGCTGGTCTAATATTTCTGATGCTAAATTCAAAACTGACGTTAAGGAAAATGTTCCAGGGTTAGAGTTTATTACAAAACTAAGACCAGTTACCTATCACTTGGATATGGATGCGATTGCCAAATTCAATGAAACTCCTGATGAATTGAGACTCATGGATAGTGAACGCTTGAAGGAAAGTCAGCTTCAAACAGGCTTTATTGCACAGGAAGTAGAGGAAGCAAGTAAGACATTAGGTTTTGATTTTAGTGGAGTAGATGCTCCAAAGAATGATAAAGATCATTATAGTATTCGATATGCAGAGTTTACAGTTCCTTTGGTAAAGGCTGTTCAGGAGTTGAATCAACAACTGGAAGAAGAGCGTGCGGCTCATGCTGAAAGCAGAGCACAGATTGAAGATCTTGAAAAACAATTAGAATCCATTAAATCAGCACTCGAAGAGATCGGTGTGGACATCAATTAAATTAAGGATGATGAAAAAGAAAATTTTAGTACCCATCCTCCTGGTTTGGTCTTATTTTGGTCTACTTAATGCTCAAGTTGCTTGGGTCAATAATGGGATCTACACTAAAGTGAGTGCAGGAACAGACCTAAAAGTAAAAGGGGATGTCCTCAATAAAAATACGGGAACCATTACCAATGCTGGTGATATACTTTTAATAGGTGATTGGACAAGGTCAGACCTTGCTTCTTCCTATGCCGGAGCGGGCTGGATTTGGTTCGAAGGTTCCGCCAATCAAACTATGACCAGTTCAAATGATATTAATATCGGCTATTTAGGAGTTAATAATGGTAATGAGTTAATTCAGAACGCTGATGTAAATGTGACTTCCCAGGTTAATCTTTCCACAAATGGAAATATACGATTAGGGTCAAATACCCTAGAGATATTATCAGGTGGCTCCATTATCAATTATGATGCCTCAAACCATATCATTACAGATGGAGCAGGAGTATTACAGCAGGAGGTTGCTGGTTCAGATGTTTTCTTTCCAGTCGGAAATGCTACATACAATCCAGCGACATTAAACAATTCAGGAACAACAGATGATTTTTTAGTCCGTGTAACTAATAATGTTCTGGATGGAGGAGATAGTGGAAGTCCAATTACAGATCATTTTGTAAATAGAACCTGGATGGTGTCTGAGGAGACAACTGGTGGTTCCTCTCTGGCACTGACTGTGCAATGGAGTTTTGAACAGGAATTGACTGATTTTGACCGCACTGACTGTTTAATTACGCATTGGGATGGAGCCGCTTGGGATAATCCTGGAGGATTTGCTAATGCAACAACCAATTCAGCAAATACAGTTATTACCAGAACTCGCACAGGTCTTACTTCTTTCTCCCCCTTTTCAGTCGGAGATTCACAGGCAGCAGCGCTTCCTGTAGAGCTTCTTTCATTTGAGGCCAACCGCTTGGACAGGGATTTTGTAAAACTGCTTTGGGTGACTGGATCTGAGGACAATAATGCTGGCTTCGAAGTTCAGCGCAGATTTGAATATGAGGATGATTTCTTCCCGATTGCCTGGGTAGAAGGAAACGGGACGACGACATCCATATCAAATTATCAGCTGAGGGATGAAAACGACTATTCGGGCTTGACCTATTATAGGCTCCTTCAACAGGATTTTAATGGTGATTATTCTTATTCTCCTATTCGATCTGTAATGGGAATAGGAGGGGCAGGCTCCAGTACGGTAAAAATCTACCCAAATCCTTCTTCAGATCATTTGACCATTGACATTGCTGATTGGACAAATAGTAAGACTGGCCTAGATTTAGAGATTTCAGATCTGTTAGGAAGAGTGGTGTTCAAAAAGTATTTGATCATCGATCCAAATACAAGAATATCCATTCCTGAAGTATCAGAGCTAATGCCTGGTCAATATCTGATTAGAGGTAAAAGTGGAACGGGTAAATACTTCAGCAGTAAACTGTTGATAGCAAATTAGATAGAAATAATGATTTATTGTGTTTATAATTAAGTATAGCTGGGCTACTCGTATGGGTAGCCCTTTTTGATTTTTTAGAAGACCAAATAGAACCGATTAATAATCAAAATTAACAGCTAATATCTTAAGGTATACTTCCCTTTTATCAAATAGAGTGTACCTTTGCAGCATACTTGATGAATATGAGAGAGGATATCAAAGCACTTGTTGCGGAAAGTCTTTATGCAAAGCAACAATTATTAAATGATGAGCAACTGATTGCTACTTTAGAGCAGGTCAGTAAGTTATTCATTGATTGTTTCAAGGCAGATGGTAAGGTTCTTTTTTGTGGAAATGGGGGATCTGCTGCAGATGCTCAGCATATTTCTGCAGAACTTTCAGGTCGATATAAATTGGATCGCAAACCGCTTTTTGCAGAAGCATTGCACGTCAATACTTCCTATATGACAGCTGTAGCTAATGATTATTCCTATGATGAGGTCTATAGTAGAATGGTCGAGGCTGCAGGACGTGAAGGAGATGTACTAGTTGCTATTTCTACTTCGGGTAATTCATCAAATGTACTTAAGGCAGTTGAAAAAGCTCGATCCATCGGTATGAAAGTAGTTGGTATGACTGGTGATAAGGGAGGGAAAATGAAGGGTCTTTGTGATCACCTATTGGACGCGCCTTCTTCCAATACTCCAAGAATTCAAGAGTGTCACATCCTGATGGGACATATTATCTGTGAACTAACTGAAAAAGGTCTTTTTGATGCCTAATATAGATGAACTACTAAGCTGGATAAACGATAATCGACCGACTCTTTTTCTAGACAGAGATGGGGTAATCAATAAGCGTATTCCAGGTGCATATGTGGAAAAAGTCGAGCAATTCAACTTCTTTCCAAATCTGGCTGAACATTTTAAAATCCTGAATAAATTCTTTTCAAGAGTGATTGTCGTAACCAACCAGCAGGGAATCGGTAAAGAACTTATGACACATGAGGATCTTGCTGTGGTTCATGACTACATGCTTTTCGAAATTGAAATGAACGATGGGGTAGTTGATGCTGTATATTATTGCCCAGAATTAGCAGATTTCAATCCACCTTGTCGAAAGCCAAATCCGGGTATGGCCCTAGAGGCAAAGACAAATTTTCCGGACATTGATTTCAAAAATAGCCTAATGGTGGGTGATTCAGAATCCGATATTCAGTTTGGCAATCGTTTGGGGATGAAAACCCTTTTGGTAAAAACTAAAAAGGGGGAAGCTCAAAAAATGGAAGACAACGGTACCCATGCAGACTTTGAATTGGATACGCTAATGGACTTTATTCGTCATCTGAATGTTTAATCCTTTCCAAAGGTAGATGCAAGGCTTTTTTTATCTTCAATCTGATGTAATTTTTTCTTACTTTATAAGTAGAAAAAATCGAACATAGTTATGAAGTACCAATACCCATATATCCTGATTCTATTACTAGGATGTTCATTTGTATTGACCGCACAAAATCCTACAAATTATACATCCACACCTTTTAAAATTGAAAAGGCGGCCGTTCAGAATATGTCTTCTGTTGAGCAAGGATTTGACTTGGATATTAAATATTTGGAAGCTCCAGCACCAGATGGAGATTCATATTGGGGCGCTCTGTTAGAACAAAAAGCAAAAAGTGCTGCTTTATATCCAAGGGTGAAACCAGCAGCTCATGCAACTACCCGTGATTTAGTGGAAATGCCTCAGTTGTTCAATAACTTCGTGGGTAATAATACCAATAACGGAGCTCCTTGTGACAACCATCTATCTATATCAAATGATGGCCAATTAGTATCTGTAGTAAACAGACACTTCGCAGTGAAAAGTACGAATGGGTTTTGGTTATCGGCAGCAACGTTGGAGAACTATGCTGATCCACTAAATATCTCAGCAATCAAATACGATCCAAAAACATTATATGATCCAATAAATGATCGATTTGTTGTAGTCATGCTAGCAGGGTTTTCGAGTGATGCAACTACAATTATTGTTGCAGCTACCGATTCGAATGATGCTGCTGGAGATTGGTCTATGTATACGCTGCCGGGTAATCCATTTGAGATTAATACCTGGTCAGATTATCCGATGATCACAATGACAGAGGAATCACTGTATTTGACCATAAACCTAATTTACGATGACGAGCCCTGGGAAACTGGATTCCGTGAAACGCTAATCTGGAAGATGAGCTTAGAAGAGTTGTATGCAGGTACTGCTTTAAATACAGAATTAATTTCAGATATCAAATTCGAAGGATCTCCAATAAGAAATGTATGTCCTGTTCAATACGCAACGGAAGAACGTTCCAATGAGGTTCATTTCCTGTCAAACAGAAATTTTGATCTAGAAAATGATACCATCTTCTATGTAAAATTGATCGAATCTCCAGATAGTTCTATTCTATCTGCCAGTATAAGTCCATTAATTAGTGATTTACCTTATGGTGTTCCACCAAATGTAGATCAGCAAGTAGGGTATTTATCTACCAATGATGCAAGGATACTGGATGCAGTCTTGATTAACGATGAAATTCAATTTGTAGGTAATACCGTGGATTTTGCAACGGGAACAGCTGCCGTTTTTCACGGAGTAATTGAAGATATCAACGCACCATCCGTAAGCGCCAATTACTTGCTAACTCCTGATAACCGGGAACTAGGGTATCCAAGTATTGCTTTTACGGGTGATGATATTCAAACAGATCGGGATGTAATCATTCTTGCTGCTCATGCAGCAACAGATGTCCCCGCAGGATATTCAGCCTGCTATATGGATAATAATGGGGATTATTCCGATTGGTTGTTAGTTAAAGCTGGAGATAATTATATTGATATGCTGAATCAGGCAGATGGTTTTGAGCGATGGGGAGATTATTCAGCTACGCAGCGGGTGTATAATGATCCGGGTAAGGTATGGGTTTCATCAACTTTTGGTGAAAATGATAAGGATGCAGATACTTGGTTGAGCTGTTTAGGCAAACCAGGTTATATCAATAATGTCAAGGATAAAACTTTAGATGCTAAATCTATTTCGGTATTCCCGAATCCAAGTGCAGAGCGATTTTCTTTACGAACAGATATTCCTGCTTCTTGTAAAAAAATGGATGTTCAGTTAATGGACGCTTCTGGTCGCTTAGTTAAACTGCTGTATTCAGATAAACCTAAGCGTACAGGCGAGGCGGAGCTTTCCTTTGATATCAGTGGACTTTCTGCAGGGATTTATTTGCTGAATTTATCAGCCGATGGAGTGATTTTTGCACATGCTAAAGTGGTGGTCAATTAGAAGATCACTTCGGTTGCACCTCCAACACCATATTTTTGATGATAACCCGCATTAAAGGAACGCACATGTGGGTTATTATCAAGAATATTATGAACAGCATTCTTTAGTTTGCCACTTCCTTTTCCATGAATGATAAATACTTTATCCACCCCTAGTCGGATGGCTTTGCTTAAATATTTCTCTACCTGCTGGATTTGATAGGTGTATATTTCATAGTTATTCATTTGTGAATGATCTTCACGAAGTGCTTCAATATGAATATCTATTTCTCTTGGAAAACTAGCCATTTCTAGTGGACTTGCCACACCGACTCTTGTGTTCGACTTCTGTTTTTCTTTTTCTTTAAGCGGAAGCTTTTCTTTGGCTTGGCTATGAACATGCTTGTCAGGTAGTTCGTCACAAAGTTTAAATGCAAAGATGCCTTGTTCGAAACTTAATATCTTTTTCTGCTTTTTAAAGAAGGTCTTTGGCTTTGGCTTTAGTGTTCCAGTCCTAGATTCGCCAGTACCATCTCCAATGATTCTTCTCAATTCATATTCAAAAGATGGCGTGAGCGAAAGATTGTCCCGATCAAAGGTTTCTATGAAAATGGAGGATAGCGATTTTAGGACTCCATGTTTTTTGTAGATAATACGGCCTCTTTTGAAATAGGCCAGTGTAAAGGAGCAATCAAAAGCCTCGGTATTCATTAAGTGCAGGTCCATGCTTCTTCCTTCATCTGCTGTTCTTGGATGAAAGATCAGGTTGATACCTTCTCCTGCATCTGAGAATTGAATACCCACATTGGTTTCGGTTGGAATATGCTCTTCCAGATAATCTTCTTGTAGCTGTTTTTCCTGCCTGTTTTTAGGATCTTCCAAATCATCGATAGCTACAGCGATGGATACACCGGATTCATTCAGATAGACACTTACAGTCTTGCTGTCCAGAGTGGCATTGATGACGCCAATCTCACCAGTATTTTTCAATCGAACGGTTCTTCCAACGCTTACTAATATCACGAGGTCATTTTTGTATCTTAAAAACGGTAAATTATGTAATTAGTTATTTTTATCCTAAAAAATATTTAGAATGAAAAGGCAAAGTGTAACATCAGGTGCACCCTGGGAGTCAAAAGTAGGGTATTGCAGAGCAGTTCGTAAAGGTCCATTTATTGAAGTAGCAGGTACTACGGCAATGAAGGATGGCAAACTGGTAGGCGTGGGTGATCCGTATTTGCAAATGACGACGATTATTGAAATCATGAAGAAAGCAATCGAGGAATTGGGTGGAAAATTAGAAGATGTCGTTCGTACCCGTATCTTTGTGACCAATATTGAAGACTTTGAGCGTATTGGTGAGGCACATGGAGTGTATTTTTCCGATATAAAACCGGCATCTACTTTAGTGGAAGTATCTGCGCTTGTAGATCCTGAAATGCTCGTAGAAGTAGAGATGACGGCTATAATTGGTGAGTAAAATGAAGATGTACAAAGTAAAAGAGATTTTTTATACCCTTCAAGGAGAGGGATTTCATGCTGGAAGACCTGCTGTTTTTTGCAGATTTACAGGTTGTAACCTATGGTCAGGTAGAGAGGAAGACAGATTCAAAGCAGTATGTCAGTTCTGTGATACCGATTTTATTGGCACAGATGGTGATAATGGAGGACGCTATTCAGCAGAAGAACTTGCTTCCAAGGTTCTTGAGCTATGGCCGGATCCTGCCCAAGGAAAACCTTTTGTTGTATGCACAGGTGGAGAACCTTTACTTCAGCTCGATAAACCACTCGTTGATGCCTTTCATGCAAAAGGTTTAGAAATTGCGGTTGAAACTAATGGTACAGTAGAAGCTCCTGAAGGTATCGACTGGTTATGTGTTAGTCCAAAGGCGGATTCGGAAATTGTTCTTACCAAAGGCAATGAATTAAAATTAGTATATCCTCAACCAACGGCAATGCCTGATCGATT
Organism: Sphingobacteriales bacterium; assembly: GCA_900299495.1. GTDB lineage: Bacteria > Bacteroidota > Bacteroidia > Chitinophagales > Saprospiraceae > AM-2324. Next base: position 574 of record OMKD01000359.1, on the reverse strand, counting down.
CGACGCTTTCGAATTTGAATACTATTACCTGCAGCCTATGGATGGTGATTATACGGAGCAGAATACTAAAGCCTGTCTCGAATATATATTTGAACACCCAAAATGGTCATTGAGTGTTCAAACACATAAATGGCTTAATATTCCATAGTCTCACTCGTTGCAAGAGAGCGGATATATCCAATAAGTGCATCATAGGACGAGGATGACTGCAACAGTTCCTCGTTGCCAATTAGAATAAATTGTTCACGTGCTCTGGTGATTGCTACATTGAGCTTTCGATCAATTCCTTCATCGGAAACAGAGCATATCGAATCCACCTGTTCAGGATTATTTACACAAGTAGATAGAATTATAATATCTCTTGCGCCTCCCTGGTATCTTTCCACTGTATCAATAGTAATCTTATCTAAAGGCAAATCCCGCTCGTGCATGCATTGCCTGATCTGTGCTATCTGCGCACGGAATGGGGTAATGACTCCTATGCTTTCAGCATGGAATTCCATGCCTTGTTTTTCATACAAGTTCATGAAGCTTTCAATAACATCAGCAGTTTTTTCAGCCTCATCCTGATTTA
>OMKD01000358.1 GCA_900299495.1 Sphingobacteriales bacterium | reverse complement strand
CCTCAAGTTCAGTAATAAAGACCTCAGGCTTTTTTTCGTTCATTGAAAAATCCTTGGAGTCAAAACTATTGAAACCGGATATACCGCCAAAGTATAGTTTGCCTGATTTACCTTTATAGGTAGAACTTTTGAAGAATTCATTGGACTGAAGTCCATCCTTTTTTTGATAGTGGTCTAACTTAAGCGTTTTAGGATCCAGTCTGATCAGTCCTTTATTGGTTCCTGCCCAGATATAGCCATTATCGTCCTCGTTAATGCTATAAATATTATTACTAGGAAGATCAACTTTATCTGTGATCAGATGCGTTTGAAGACTTTTTACATCGTAATAGAATAAACCTTTAGATCGGGTTCCAATCCAGATTTTACCATCAGAGGCAGAATAGATATAGGATATAATACATTCATCCAGCTGGGTGCTTTCGGATAGATCTTTAAGAGATTTCAGGTCAGTAATATTTAGCTGATCATCTAAGCTAATTCTTGTGATACCATTATTGGAAGATCCTAGCCAGATATTACCAAATTGATCTTCCGCAATACCGTGGAATTTATCAGATCCTAGGTATTTTTCACCTCCAGAGCTGAATCCCATATTTTTCTTGGTCTTGGTATCTATTAGCTCAAATCCATGTTGATAATTATTAACCCATAGCCTGTCTTTTCGATCAAGTAGGATGTTCATAATCTTCCCCGTTTCAGATTCATTTAGCCTTAATTCTAAATTTTTGAAGGTATTAGATCCCTCTTCTAGATATTTTATACCTGCTCCCCAGGTAGAAACATAAAGCGTACCTTCATCATCTAATTCTATATCCGTGATATTATTATTTTCAAGATTATGTCCACTATTCTCATTGAAAAAGGTAACAGATCCATCTGGTTTCACTCTATATAGTCCACTTCCATCCATACCTACCCAAAAAGTACCATCTTTTGCTTCTGCAAAGGAGGAGACAAGATCTAGGTTGTATAAGGTATTCTCTTCATCAGTAAAGTGATAGGTCGGTCTGAATTTTTGTTCGAGCGGATCAATCTTAGCCAGTCCTTTAAAATAGAAACCAAGCCAAAGGATATCGTCTCTGTCTCCATGTAAAGACCATATTGAATTCGATGGTATGGAGTTTAAAACTTTGCTGTCGTTTTGAAACTGCTCTTTCTTTTTGCTTTTAGTATCATATTTAAGCAAACCATTATTTTCTGTTCCAAACCACATAACCCCTTTTGGACATTCTTCGATAGATAAGAAATCAGAAGTATTAAATACTTTGGAAAGGGCATCTTCTTCGTTAAATGGTTTGGTGATAAAGAAGTTATTCTGCTTGTCAGAATGTAATTGTTTGATTCCTTTTGCAGTGGTTATCCATATTTTTCCTGCTTCAGAAAGCAGGATGTTTTTGATAACATTTGTCTGTAGTTCTGGTGTGTTTTCTTTATTGAATTGTATGATCTTGTTAGATCCTTTTTGCAGGATTCCAAGCCCCTGACCTCGGGTACCAATGATCATATTCCCTTTTGCATCGGATTGTATAGATGTGATATTATCAAAGCTAATTGCAGATTGAGAATCGGATTGGAAATAGCGTTTGAAGGTTTTTGCTTTTTTATCGAAGACATTCAGTCCTCCTCGCTCTGTACCTATCCAAAGGATACCATTCTTATCCTCAAATAAACAGGTAACACCATTGCTACTTAAGCTATTTGGATTATTCGGTTCGTGCCTGTAACTAGTAAATTTTTGCTCATCTACATCAAAGAAAGAAAAGCCATATCCGTGCGTACCAATGATCAGATTACCTTCAGAATCTGCGATCATGGTTTCTATATTGTCACTAGGAAGCCCGTTACCTGAATTGGGATCTTTGTGAAAAGTAGTATGTTTTACACCATCGAATTTGTTGAGACCATAACGCGTACCTACCCAGATAAAACCATGTTTGTCCTGAGCAATACTGGTAATGGTATTTTGGGAGATGGGCGCTTCTATGGAATAAAAACGGGTCTGATTTTGCTGGGCAAAAAGGGTGTGTGTTAATAATAACAGGCAGATGTTTAGGGCGAATTTTCTCATCGAGCGAACAATGTTGCTTTATATATGCCCAATATAAAATTTTAATAGGACATATTGACGCTAATTGAATTTGTATTCCGCCATCAAGTGTCTTGATTTGGTTAAGTTTATCCCTTTATACCAATGCATAGTTAGAGGAATAGGTGTAAAGGGTTCAGAATCAAATCTGAATCCCTTAGTTTAAAGAATGTCTAAACTGTTGAAGGATTTGGAAATTATTTTTGAGGCATCTTTTCCAAACCATTCGTTGATGATGTCCCAATACACATTTCTAAAATCGATTTTGTGCTTTATATCTCCATTGTCCAATAAGCTTAAATCAGCAGGTGGATTATAGATGCCTGCTTGCTTGAGATTGTTTCCAATCAAAAAGAGGTTGTTTGCCTTACCGTGATCGGTTCCAGCTGAACCATTTTCTTTCACTCGCCTTCCAAATTCCGAAAAGGTCATGATCAGCGTGTTTTCAAATTCTCCAGATCTTCTCAGACTTTGGACCAATGAAAAAACTGCATCACTATATTCTTGGAGCAATTTATCCTGTGACCTTCGTTGGTTGGAATGTGAATCAAACCCATTATGAGAAACATAATACACCTGCGTGCTAAAGCCTGATTGTATAAACTGTGATACCTGCCCAAGCTTTTTTCCCAGCTCAGTAATTGGAAAATCGATTTTGGTAGACTTTACCGTATGCGTTTCCGCTAGATACTTAGCACTCTGATTGGTTTGTATCAGGGTCTTGTATAAATATCCTTGATTATCCTCATCTAGGGAGCTTGAACTTGCCGTTTCAATCACTCGTTTAAAATAAGGTTCTCTAAGAGACTTGTATAAAGATTGCGAGTTCTCTAGAGCCAAGCCATTTCGCTTACTTCCATGCATACTCAGGGAAAGCTGACTGTCCAGCTCTAGCATAGCATGGCTGTTATTACAGTGAGCATCCATGTAGCGACCTAGCCATCCAGTCTTTGAATACTTATTGGAATCCACTGCTGTATGCCAGATATCCATGGAGCGGAAATGCGAGCGGTTAGGGTTTGGATAGCCTACTGAATTAAGGATAGAAACATAACCATCCTGATAGAGTTGGTTAAATCTACCCATTGCTGGATTTAGCCCAAGTCCCTTATCAAGTTTGAGGACTTCAGAGGCTTTGATGCCTAGTCGAGGTCTCAGGTTGTAGTATATATCGTTTTCGTAAGGGATAATGGTGTTTAGCCCATCATTTCCTCCGGAAAGTTGGATGACGATTAATTTTTTAAAAGACTGCTGACCGAATAGCCCGATTTGGTCCATCTGTTTTAGAAACTCAGGAACAAAGAATGTACCCACAGATCCTAGTGCTGATTTCTTGATAAATGATCTTCTTTTCATAGTTCTGTTGGTTTAGTTGAGTTGGTATTCAGGAAGGGAAATCAGTTGGATAACTTCTTCCATTTGGGAATCAAATTGGTTGTTTTGCAGGAAGGTAGCTAGCTGTGGAGAGATCTTATTATTGAAGAAGAGCTCCTTGAAATCCATACCCTCGTTTTGTCTAAAGAAATAGCCCCAGTCATGCCCAAAATCCAGTTTTCTACTCAATTTATTTCTGCCTGCCATATCATTGGGATTGCTGTCATAGTCAGGCTTGGAGTTGATTTCCAAAGCTGAATTTGTCAGGATGATAGAAGGGATTCTGAGTCGCAGCGGTAGACTGTTGGAGTCTATCCATTCCTGGTTTTCCTTCCAACCTTTTACATTAGGTGGCTGGTAGAGGACCTGATCAAAAATGCGTTGTAGCGTCAACCAAGACTTTGGGTTTTCATTGGTCAGTTTAAACTGTCTTCCCAGACCCACAAAAAACTCCATAGGGGATTTGATTCGTGCAAGGATATTCTTTTCCTTATAAAACCAATCGCTATTGGCAATATGTATGATCAGCTTTTTGATATCATAATTGCTGGAGTAGAAGACCTGAGTTAGTTCTTCTATGTATCTTTGATCAGCAACAGGATTCACGAAATAACGATAGATATTATCACAGATAAAACGTGCACAGGCTTTCTTTTCAAGGATAAGGTCTATGACGTCCTCTCCATCGAAGTTGCCGCTATTGCCAAAGACAGTTTTGCTACCTTGATCGTGCTGTTTTAAGTTGAAGAAGAATTCTCCATTAGCATTATAATTCCAACCGGTAAAGCAACGTGCAATCTCCTGCACATCATTTTCTGTATACTCCTGATCTCTTCCCAGGGTAAAGAGTTCGCAGAGTTCTCTTGCAAAGTCTTCATTTGGAGATCGCTTTCTGTTCTGTCTAGTGTTCAGAAAGTTGATCATAGCAGCAGACTTGGATACCTCTAAAAGGAGGTCTCGGAAGTTTCCAGTAGCATGCTTGCGTATGCCATTGGTGAAGTTCTGTGCAAAAATGGGATTGCCGATTATGCAGGCAAAGTGATGATGCCAAAAGAAGCTCATCTTCTGCTGAATGATACTTGTCGAGCTGATCATCTGCTGCATCCACTCAACATTGAGTTCCATTAGTTTTTCTTTGGACTTCTTAAGCAGCTCCTTACGCTGCATATCCGATAAGTCTTTAGGCTTGACATTCCTTAATTCGGAGAGATTGATTCGTAGCTCTTGTACCTTTTCCTGTTTTAGGGCTTGCTCGAAACTGAGTTTACTGTACCTACGGAGTTCAGTACCGGACAGGCCAAAACCGAATCGATTGTAGAGATGAATGAGGTTTTTATACTGCATGTTTTGTGTTTTCCTTTTTAGTAAGACACCAAGAGCATGCTTGGGTTTAATAGGTCTTTTAATTTAGGGAAAAACAGTGATATCAAATTACAATAAACGAATGCCTTTT
>OMKD01000357.1 GCA_900299495.1 Sphingobacteriales bacterium | reverse complement strand
GACGTTCAAAGAATCTCAAATAATATAGGAATAAAAAAGCCGGATCAGTTGATCCGGCTTTTTTTATGCATTTATAATTTGTAGAAAATCTTCAGCTTTTAGAGAGGCCCCACCAATGAGTCCACCATCGACATCCTCTTGAGCAAAAAGCTCAGCTGCATTACTTGGTTTACAAGACCCCCCATACAAGATATGAATTGCATCTGCGGTTGCTTGCCCAAATTGTTCAGCAACCCATTCACGAATCATCTTATGCATAGCCTGTGCCTGATCAGATGTAGCTGTTTTACCAGTCCCGATAGCCCATACTGGCTCATAAGCAATTACTAGATCCTTGAAACTAGAGGCATCCAAATGCCCAAGTGCCTCTTGCAATTGTACTTTTACAACCTCAGCCTGCTTTCCTGATTCACGTTCTTCAAGAACTTCACCACAACAGAAAATCACTTTAAGGCCTTCAGCAAATACTGCGTCGACTTTGTCTTTAAGCATTCCATTCGTCTCCCCAAAGTATGTTCTTCGCTCTGAGTGACCAAGGATAACATACTCCACTCCAACAGACTTTAATTGTCCTGCTGAAATCTCTCCTGTATAAGCTCCTTTATCTGCAAAGTGACAGTTTTGAGCCCCAACATGTAATTGTGCGTTTGATGCAGCAATGTTGGATAATTCATCCAAATAAATGTGAGGAGCACAAACGACTACCTCTGTTTGCTGGTTAAACTTCTGTTCTGCAATTGCACTAGTAAGTGCCACACCTTCAGGTTTTGAAAGATTCATCTTCCAATTACCAGCAACAAAACGACTTCTCATAAATAGAATTTTTCTTTGTTAATCTTGATTCTTTAATTCAGTACGTTTTTCTTTGGCTAAAGCTTTATATTTTTCATTGGCTTCAATCTTGTGAGCCGGTCTTGACCATTTTACGGTCTCTTCATTTTCGTAAGTCTTTCCTTCCACACGCTCTGGTTTTGCATGCTTTTCGTATGGCTGTTGAACATTCATACCAATCTTCTCAAAAAGAGCAAGATCTTCAAATATATCTGGATTAGGTGTTGTCAGTAATTTATCACCAGCAAAGATAGATGATGCTCCTGCCATAAAGCAGAACACCTGGCCTTCCTTGGTCATATTTGTTCTACCAGCAGAAAGACGAACTGTGGTATGTGGAAGTACAATTCTTGTAGTAGCAACCATTCTGATCATCTCCCAAATTTCAACAGTCTCCTGCTCTTCCAATGGAGTACCTTCAACAGCTACCAATGCATTGATTGGAACTGATTCTGGCTGAGGATTCAGTTGTGACAAAGTCAAAAGCATATTACAACGATCTTCCACAGACTCTCCCATACCAATAATTCCTCCAGAACAGATAGTCATGTTCGCTTTTCTAACATTTTCTAATGTCTTCAAGCGATCCTCGTATCCTCTTGTAGAAATAATTTCTTTGTAAAATTCTTCTGATGAATCCAAATTATGATTATAAGCATACAGACCAGCATCTGCTAATTTCTGTGCTTGTTGTTCAGATACCATTCCTAGCGTACAACAAACCTCAAGATCTTGATCATGAACCGTCTTAACAAGATCCAAAACGTGATCAAAGTCTGCGTTATCTTTAACTGATCTCCAAGCAGCCCCCATACATAATCTTGATGAACCAAGCATTTTTGCTCTCTTTGCAGCAACTTCTACCTGCTTTACAGACAGTAATTCATTGGTTTCAACATCCGTAAAATATCTCGCAGCCTGTGGACAATAAGCACAGTCTTCAGAACATCCACCTGTTTTTATAGATATAAGGGTACTTACCTGAATTTTATTAGGATCGTGGTATTTTCTATGTACACTTGCAGCCTCAAAAACTAAGTCCAAAAGAGGTCTGTTGTAGATTTCGATAATCTCCTCTGTTGTCCAAACCTTCTCGTTTTGTTTCATATTCATCTCCGTGCGTTTACAATTTTGCGAAAAATACTGATTATTTATTATTTAGTTAAATGACTTTCAAAATAATACTGACAACATTTCCTCCAAAGCCAGCAGCATTGATCAAAACGGTCTTAAATTCTTGTTTTTTGGGCTTCCCTAGGGATGCAACTGAAGGCATCAGATTTCTGTTCTTCATAAAATCAATCGCATAAGCCATACTCTGAGCACCTGAAGCACCTAAACTGTGACCAAAAAGACCTTTCACACTCTGAACATATTGATCTACTCCAAAAACTTTCTTAATAGCTGACCATTCTGCCTTATCACCCATTTTTGTTCCTGGTGCATGCGCAATCACAAGATCAACCTGATCAATTTCAGCCATTTTAAGTGCAGACATCATGCTTTTCTCATAACCCAAGCCTTCTTTATTCATTGCAGTTGCTGATTGGATCTGCTCCATAGAAATCCCCCAGCCAATAAGTTCAGCAACACTATCCTTTGGATCTTTGTCCAATACAAACAAGCCTGCACCTTCACCTAAAAGTAAGCCCGTTGGATTATCAAAATCAAAAGGTCTACAATTACCTTGTTTATTATAGATGCCAAGTATATCAAGTTGCTCAAGTGTAAATGGAGTATTACTAGCCTCAGAAGCTCCTACCAGGAAACGCTCAGACATTCCAGAAGCCAACCAAGCAACTGCATTTAAAAAAGCATGATGAAAAGAACTGCAAGTAATTGAAAATGAGTTAGTTACAGAATCCGTCTTTAGGTATTGCGCTAACCATGTTGAAATATTTCCAGCAGTCGTGAGCGGAGAACTTTTGATATTCAGTTTCTCCTCGTCCAAGAAGTTCTTATGATTCTTTTCCCAAAGTCCGGTTGCTCCTCTGGAGGAACCAACGTTTATTCCCAAACCTTTGGGTTCTATTGATTGCTTTAACTGATCAGCCAGATAAAGCACAAACAAAACAGAACGATCCACACCCTTGAAAGCCTTATGTTTTTGTTCAATGGCATCAAGTTTTGCATCGACATCTTTTGATATACAAAAAGCATATCGCCTTTCTGATTCATCGATCAACCGCTTTTCCCCACTCAGATAAGCATAGTCTTTTATAAAAATGCGTGTATCCATCAAGCACTACCAATTTATATTCAACGAGGCCTCTATTGCTTCGTAAACACTAATCAATTCTTCATCAGAAATACAGTATGGTGGCAAAATATAAATTACATTACCTAAAGGTCTAAGCAGCACCCCACGTTCAATGAAGAAATTATATAACTGATCTCTTTTACTGTTAAAATAGCTTGTTTTCTCTCCGGTTTGGTATTCAAGCGCTAAGATAGTTCCGCATTGTCTTATTTCTTTGAATTTGGGATTATTTTCGTGTTTTTGAGCAAAAGCTTTATGACTGGATACAATCCTTTCAATATCGGATTGACACTTTTGTTCAGTTAACATCTTTAAGCTTTCAATAGCAACGGCACAAGCAAGTGGGTTTCCAGTATAAGAGTGCCCATGAAAAAAGGTTTTCATTTTATCTTCAGAGATAAAAGCTTCAAACAAAAACTCTGGACAGGAAGTTAGCCCCATAGGCATTGAGCCACCTGTCAAGCCCTTAGACATAGCTATTATGTCTGGTTTTTCAGTACTTTGATCACAGGCGAATAAGGTACCTGTCCTACCAAAACCAGTCATCACTTCATCAGCAATGCAAAGAGCGCCATATGATCTAGCGAGTGCTATCAAGTCTGATAAAACCTCTGGATCATACATAAGCATACCCGCAGTTCCAAGCACTAGAGGTTCAAATAGAAAAGCAGCCACATTTCCTGATTTTAGCAATTCCTCTAATTGCTCTCTGGATTCCTTGGCTCTTTCACCAATAGGTGCAGGTATTCTAAGGACATCAAATAATTTTGATTCATAGGGTTTATTGAATTCAAGGTCACCTGACAGAGCCATTCCACCAAAGGTTTCTCCATGAAAAGCCTCTTCGAAACAAATCACCTGATTCTTATGCCCCTCTCCCTTATTATAGAAATACTGAAGTGCCATTTTCACGCCAACCTCTACAGCAGTGGATCCATTATCTGAGAAAAACAAGCGATCAGGCTTTCCTGGTAGTAAGGGTAATAAAGATTCCGCTAAACCTGTAGCTGCATCATGCGTAAATCCTGCAAAAATAACATGTTCCAGATTTAAGAATTGCTTATGAACCGCTGCAGCTAATCGTTCATTTGAGTGTCCATGTATATTCACCCACCAAGAAGCAACTGCGTCTATTATAGAATTTCCGTCTGTCGTGTTTATCCTCGCTCCTTTAGCACTTTCTACAACCAATGGTTTCGGAGAAGTTGCATATTGCGTATAAGGGTGCCAAATATGTTTATCGTCAAGATTCTGAATATCCATAACTACTTCAATATTTTAGAGCGCCAACTTGAGGCGGTTTGTTCAACTATTACATCATCAGACCAATCTAATTCGGGCATGCGCAAAACTGGAATTGATGAATCCACATTTTTCAAAATAAAATCTTCACTACTTTCATGCTCAGGACCGTTAAAGACGATTGCTCCTATTTTTAGCCCTCGCAGTTTTAGTAGTTCTAGTGTAAGCATACTATGATTGATACTTCCCAGATAGTGTCTTATAACCACTACCACTGGAAGTTCAAGTTTTTCAATAAGGTCAAGTATCGTGTCATGATCATTTAAAGGAACTAACAATCCTCCGGCACCTTCTACGACCAGATGATTATCCGAG
>OMKD01000356.1 GCA_900299495.1 Sphingobacteriales bacterium | reverse complement strand
TCATAGTACCGCTTCCATTCTCCTTCTGCTTTATCTTTAACGTAATTTCTAACTGAACTTAACTGTCCATTTTCATAGTACCACTTTTGTTCTCCTTCTTTTTTATCTTTAACGTAATTAGTTATACAAAATAACTCCCCACTATAACGGTATTCCTTAACTTCTCCATCAAGCATACCATTTACAAAGAACGCTTCAGCTTCTAACTGTCCATTTTCATAGTACCGAACTTTTGGACCTTCAAGCTTTTCAGAACAAGCAAACAGAGTTAAAACAGATAATAAGATTAAGATTCTCATTTCATTTAAGTTTTTGATTTGAAGCAAAAATAAGAATAGACTTTAGATTCTTAAAGTCTATCAGATTTAGTAGCTAGTTATAGCTTATTGTATGCTTTTGTAAATCCATTTAAAGAGAAAGTCATATCATATACTCTATCATCCATTTCTGCTCGGATTTTTAATACTGAACCAGCTTTCATTTCTTCTATAATACGTGCTATCAACGGTCTATTATATTCACCTATCCTAATATAATTTATCCGGAACGGGGCAATGGTAACTAATTCGTTCCGTTTGATCGTTACATCATTGTTAGATAATCTAAAGTCTGCAACTTCTCCTTTATCAACTCGTAAGTATAGTGATGTTATCTCAAAGGTTAATCCATTACAATCACTGAATTGGATTACATCTTGTTCACCAGCTTTAGACACAGATAATATTGGTTCACTACAACCTAATTCATATCCAGAACCTATCGAGTAAATAAACTCAAAGACTTGATCTGTCATAGGGTCTGTTCCGGTTTGATACTTCCAGTTACTTTGACTGGTAATAGATGTGCTGATAAAAGTAAATACAGAGAATAAGATTAGTATTCTCATTTCATTTAAGTTTTTGATGTATGCAAATATAATAAATAGGATAGCTTGTGCTATTTACCCTACTTGATAAGTCAGCAGAAAAATTTAATTTTCGGCATACCCCCCCACCTTAACATAGAACTACCTTGTCTAGCTAATAGGCATAAGATTATTACTACTGATTCTGTTTTATTTTTTATTCTATTATCCTAATACCATAATATAAATGTTCGTTTAAGTTTTTTACTGAATTCCCACCATTCTTTTCCAAATAAGTATTCGCATAGTTTTGTAAATCAGTATATTGCGTTTTTTTTTGAAAAGGTGCTCAGATTTGACTTATGTGGTCTTGGTCTGATCGCTGGATTTTAATTAAAGTTGTTACTGTTATATCACTACAAATTGATGTATTTATGAGAATGAGGATCTACCTATCTGCTTTGATGATGTTGGTATTATCAAGTGTTCAAGCTCAAACCATAGAATTAGTAAAGGAAGTTAATCCGGGAGAGGGGAGTAGTTTGTTTTTTTCTCCTGTTAGATTGGGGGATGAAATCATTTATGGAAATGTAGATCCTGAATTTGGTATTGAATTATGGAAGACCGATGGCACGGCTGAAGGTACGGATATTTTTGAGGATCTTAACCCAGACCCGAATGCCTCATCCTATTGCTTCCCAAATCCTTTGATTAGTAATGGTGATTTGATGTTCTTTTGTGGAACAGATGAGGTCGGCACTTCTTTATTTGTGGCAAATGCTCAAACAGGAAGCTTAGAGAAGATTGAGCTTGATGGTATTGACTTTTACGCGCCAGAATTTTTTCATCCATTAGGGGATAGAATGGTTATGACAATCAACTCCTTAGAACATGGTAGAGAATATTGGATTAGTGATGGAACGTCGGAAGGTACCTTTATGCTAAAAGATATACATGAGGGTCCTGATGGCTCTGTTCCCAGCTTTTTTTCAGATATCAAATACTTTGAGTTCAATGATCATTTGATTTTCCGGGCTAATGATGGTATTCATGGGTATGAATTATGGGTCACTGACGGTACACAAGATGGTACTAAAATGATGTTGGACTTCAATGCCAGTAGTCAAGCCAGTATCTATGGAGAGAAGTATGCAGCAATTGACGATAAATTGTTTTTTAGTGTATATGCTCAAAATACCATGGATTATGAAGTGTGGGTGTATAGTACTACCACAGAGCAAGTGGAAAAGCTAAATGATATCGTTGTTTCAGAGGATATAGCACAAACAGAACTTATTGGTTCATTTAATGGAAAGGTTTACTTTACAGGTTTAGTAGGTACTGAACATTTTTTATGGGAAACAGACGGCAGTAGTGAAGGAACCACAGCGGTTTTTGAATTTGATGTGCAATTATCAGCTATAGAATACGCACAACTGATAGGTTTACAGAATGATTACTTGGTATTCTCAACAAGCAGTAATGGAGGAATTGAATTTTGGCGAACGGACGGAACAGCGGTAGGGACCTTTAAGCTAAGTAATGCCGACTCCCCTTTAAGTAGTCTAAGTACTTCCTTGACTTGTAACTTGGGTGATAAGATGCTTCTTCGCTGTTATGATTCTAATGGTGATGGTCAAATGTGGGTTACTGATGGAACGGCAGACGGTACCGAAAAACTTGCGGATGTCACTGTCTTTTACTTCGGTGCTTTTCCTGAGGATCAGCATGTACCCTATGAGGAAAAGGTTATAGATGGTGTGCTTTATTTTGGAGGAATAACAGATGCAGCTGGTCACGAACTGTGGCGTACAGATGGTACTGTTGACGGTACCTTTATGATAGAGGATTTTACCCCAGGTCCAGATGGCTTTAGTCCGACGAGTATCATTCGAGTAGGTGATGATAAGGTTATTTTTGAAGGTACTACACCTGAAACGGGGCGTGAATTATATCGTATAATGGTCGAACCCAATTCAAACAATGATCTTGAACATGAAGATAGATCAATTGTTCTCTCTCCAAATCCAAGTAGTGGTTTGTTTAAGGTCGAGTGGTCGGATAAAGACCGCTATTATAAGGGAGAGATTTTGGATGTTCAAGGTCGTGTAGTTTGGTCTAAGGACTCCCTTTCATCAGGTAAATATCAAGAAGTAGATCTCAAGGCTGGTGTATATATCTTAGTATTGAGTGATGAGCGCTCTTATTATAGTAGAAAGCTGATCATAAACTAGTACATATAAACTAAAAAAGGCGTATCTCCTGATGCGCCTTTTTTAGTTTATAAAGTATATAAGAGCATGGAGCTCTATCTTATTTACTTGCCTGCATTAAACTAATGGCAAAATTGAAATAGGCTCTAAGAGCCTGAAGACCTAATGGGTTTGAAAGAGTATTAAAGCTTACTGTTGCTCTATTTTTGTACACTTGCCATTTTCAAAATAAAAATGTTCATTAATCAAAGCACAACCATAATAACTATATATATATAATTTTGAAACACCTTTATCTGTATTAGTTTCTTCAATTTTGGATGGTCTTCCATTAACAACAAGTAGCATTTCTTCAGTCATACCAACCCAAACTTTACCAATCATGATTTTGTCTGC
>OMKD01000355.1 GCA_900299495.1 Sphingobacteriales bacterium | reverse complement strand
TTTCGAGAGCAGATCAGGATCAGTTTGCATACTGGTCTCAAATGAAGGCAACTGAGGCACAAAAGTCTGGACGCTTGGCTGAGGAAATCATTCCTGTGAGTATTCCACAGCGTAAAAAAGATCCGATTCATTTTGATCAGGATGAATTCATCAAGCCGAACACTACTCTTGAAGTTTTAGGTAAACTTCGCGCTGCTTTCAAAAAAGAAGGTGGATCTGTTACGGCTGGTAATGCTTCAGGTCTGAATGATGGTGCAGCAGCGATGTTGATTGCTTCAGGAGAGGCTGTTGAAAAATATGGTTTGAAGCCTAAGGCTCGTATTGTATCTTCTGCAGTAGTAGGTGTAGAACCTCGCATCATGGGCATCGGTCCTGTTAAGGCAAGTGAAAAAGCACTGGAACGTGCAGGCTTGACTTTAGATGATATGGATGTGATTGAGTTGAATGAAGCTTTCGCAGCACAGGCTTTGGCTTGTACTCGTGAAATGGGGCTTAAAGATGATGATCCACGTATCAATCCAAACGGAGGATCTATCGCAATTGGTCATCCACTTGGAGTAACAGGAACAAGAATTCTTTTCTCTGCTGCCTTAGAACTTGAAAAAAGAAATGCGCGCTATGCACTGGTAACCATGTGTATTGGAGTTGGCCAGGGCTATGCGACGATCATAGAAAAAGCTTAGTTATGATTTACGAATTCAATGGCTTTATACCAGTGGTTCATCCATCTTCATTTGTGCATCCTCAAGCTGCGGTTACAGGCAATGTGATCATTGGCAAGGATGTGTATGTCGGTCCTGGTGCTGCTATTCGTGGAGACTGGGGGGAGATCATTATTGAAGATGGCTGTAATGTACAGGAGAATTGTACCATCCATATGTTTCCTGGAACTTCACTGCGTTTGCAGGAAGGAGCGCATATTGGACATGGAGCGATCATCCATGGAGCACAGATTGGAAAAAACGTACTAGTTGGTATGAATACGGTAATCATGGATGATGCAATCATCGGTGATGAATGTATCATTGGAGCATTGGCATTCGTAAAGGCAAAGATGGAGATCCCAGCAAGAAGTCTTGTGGTTGGAAATCCAGCTAAGATCATAAAAGAAGTGAGTGATGAGATGATCGAATGGAAAACGATGGGTACAAAATTGTATCAGCAACTTCCTTCGGAATGTCACAACACACTTAAAGCGGTGGAACCTTTGAGAGAGATCCCAAAGGATCGTCCAAAACAGGAGGAACTGTTTAAAACCTGGGAAAAGATCAAAAAATCTAAATAAACATCAGCAAATGAATTTACCAAATTATATTCAGGGCCAATGGCTGGCACATGAAGGAGCTGGGATTGCTCAGTTCAATGCGGTGACTGGAGAACAAATAGGAACCTGCGGTTCTGATGGCTTGGATTATGCAGCTATGCGTACCTATGCTATCGATAAAGGTGGTGCTGCTTTACGCAAAATGACCTTTCAGGAACGTGGATTGATGTTGAAAAAACTGGCTTTGCACATGCATGGCCTTAGAAAAAAATATTATCCAATATCATCAATGACAGGAGCTACGAAGGTAGATTCTTGGATTGATATTGATGGAGGTATCGGTACCCTTTTTGCCTATGCTTCCCTAAGAAGAAAATTCAATAATGCACCTTTCTATGTAGATGGTGAGACCGTAAACCTTTCTAAAGAAGGGACTTTTAAGGCTCAACATATCATGGTTCCAAAGAGAGGTGTAGCTATTCATATCAATGCCTTCAACTTCCCAATCTGGGGTATGTTGGAGAAAATAGCAGTAAACCTTTTAGCAGGTATGCCTGCTATTGTAAAACCATCAGAAGTAACATCTTTCCTAACCAAAGCTTTCTTCGAAGATATGATCGCTTCAGGTATTTTACCGGAAGGTGCTCTTCAGTTGGTCAATGGTTCTGGTATTGGTATTATCGATCACGTTACGCATCAGGATGTAGTAACCTTTACTGGTTCTGCTCATACTGGTAGAAAACTTAAGAACCATCCGGTAATTCTTAATGAGTCTGTATTATTCAATATGGAGGCAGATTCATTAAATGCAGCTGTATTAGGACCAGATGCAGTGCCGGGCACTGCTGAGTTTGATTTATTCGTGAAAGAGGTACACCGAGAAATGACGGTTAAGACTGGACAGAAGTGTACGGCTATCCGTAGAATTTTGGTTCCTGAAAACCTTGTTGAGGATGTTCAAAAAGCACTGAGTGCAAGATTGGATAAAACAACGATTGGTGATCCTACAGCTGAAGGAGTTCGCATGGGTACTTTGGCTTCAAAGTTACAAGTGGATCGCTGTATGGAGCAGATTGCAAAGTTGGCTGAGGATAATGAGGTGATCTATGCAAAAGATAACTTTGAAGTAATCGGAGCGGACAGAGAAAAAGGTGCATTTATTGCTCCAACACTTTTCCTGAATACCAATCCAATGGAGAATCTAAGCTCTCATGAAGTAGAGGCCTTCGGTCCGGTATCAACAATCATGCCTTATAAATCTTTGGAAGAGGCAACACATATTGCAAGTCTGGGTAAAGGATCTTTGGTAAGTTCAATCGTAACAAATGATAAAGCAGTAGCAAATGAATACGTAGCTGCAGCGGCTCCTTATCACGGACGTATTTTGATCCTAAACGAAGCTTGTGCTGCAGAAAGTACAGGTCACGGTTCACCAATGCCATTACTATCGCATGGTGGTCCTGGTCGTGCAGGTGGTGGTGAAGAAATGGGTGGTATGCGTGGTGTGAAACACTATCTACAGCGTACAGCTGTACAGGGACACCCAACGATGTTGACTGCGGTTTCTGGTGTTTACCAGTACGGTTCAGAGCATATTGAGAAAGATGTACACGTATTCCGTAAGCACTTTGAAGAGCTGGAGATTGGAGAAACAGTATTCACACATAAGCACACGGTTTCTGAATCGGATATCGTAAACTTTGCCAATGTTAGTGGAGATAATTTTTACGCACACATGGATGCTACTTCTTTGGATGGTACCATCTTTGAGCAGCGTGTGGCACACGGATACTTTATTCTGTCCAAAGCAGCAGGTCTGTTCGTAGATCCTAAGAAAGGACCGGTATTGTTGAACTATGGAATTGATGAGGCTCGATTTACCAAGCCTGTTTATCCGGGCATGACAATCGGTGTTCGCTTTACTGTAAAAGAAAAAATAGATCAGGAAAAGAAAAACGAGGAAGATATCGCTAAGGGTATTGTAAAATTCCTTGTAGATGTATATGATGAAACAGGTGAGACAGTAGCTTTGGCTACCATTCTTACTATGGTCAAAAAAATAGATCAATCGAACTAACATGAGTACAGATAAAAGAGAACAAGGGGCAGTAGATTGCCTAATTGAGGATGGACTGGCAACAGTAACGTTTTTCCACCCATCGCATAATTCCCTTCCCGGAAAGATATTGGCTAAGCTGGCGAATACCATCACTGAGCTGGGAACAAACGATGCGGTAAAGTTAATCTTGTTGAAGAGTGCAGGTGACCGTACTTTCTGTGCAGGAGCTTCCTTTGATGAGTTGATTGCTATTTCAAATCTGGAAGAAGGCAAGAAATTCTTCATGGGTTTTGCCAATGTAATCAATGCTATGCGTAAGTGTCCAAAGCTGATCATTGGTCGAGTGCAGGGTAAAGCTGTTGGTGGTGGAGTAGGCGTTGCATCTGCAACAGACTTCTGTGTAGCAACTAAGTTTGCTTCTGTAAAATTATCTGAGCTGGCAGTTGGTATCGGACCATTTGTAGTAGGACCTGCAGTAGAGCGTAAAGTCGGTCTTTCTGCAATGAGCCAAATGGCTATCGATGCTTCAACTTGGCAGACGGCTGATTGGGCAAAAGAGAAAGGTTTATTCACTGAGCTTTTTGACTCCGCAGAAGAAATGGATGCTTATCTTGAAGGATACTTGAAAAAGCTTTTAAGCTATAACCCAGAGGCCATGTCAGACTTGAAAAAGGTAATCTGGCAGGGAACCGAACACTGGGATGATCTTTTGGCTGAACGAGCAGGTATTTCTGGAAAGTTAGTTCTTTCAGAGTTTACCAAAAACTTCATCAAGCAATTCCAAACGAAATAAAAAAGGAGGCCATTGAGCCTCCTTTTTTTATATGCTTTTCACAAAGATCATTGCAATTGCCATGCCAATCATGATGGAGTTTTCAATGATGGTAACTCGGGACATAGGAAGGTCGAAAATGGTACCAATGCAGGCACATTGTATTTTTCGCTTATCCAGTACACTCTGAATTACACCAATTGTACTGATACCTAATAAGAGTATAGTTGCAATATTCGTGAATAGGTAGTTGAAGTCTATGATGAATAGGAGACCCAACCCAAATTCAAGAAAAGGGTAGATCCTTCCATAGATTGGTACTTTTGCTGCTAAAGGGTCATACATGCTGAAGGAGCTGGCAAAACCCTTTAGGTCCAAAAACTTGAAGAAAGAAAAGGCAATGAAAAAACCAGCCATAAAATAGCGCATCCAACGCATGAATCCGGGCTCATCATGTGCCAAATTAGCTGTCATTGATACCACTGCAACGGCTATGGCTGTTATCAAAAGTGGTTTGTAGGTTTGCCAAAAACTCGTACCCTTCTTTTCCTCTGTTGGTGAGCTAACAATTTTATACTTGTCGTGTCCAAGTAATATACCCTCCAAAGCGTCCAGCTCAAGTTCACTGGAAACTTGAAGATTTACCTGACCGGTTTCAAGATTTATTTTTGCTTCACTGATTGATTTATGCTGCTCAAATAGATATTTGATCTTTGCTTCACAAGCTGCACAGGTCATACCTGCTACTCGAATTTGCTGTTCCATTTTAGCGATAGGTTTTCAATAAATGTATAAAGTTGAGTTCTACTGAAACTCAATTGGTTCAAAATTGTCGTATTTATCAAAGATTGGCAAAAAAAAGAAGTATCCGTCTGTATTGATAAATTTATATTATATTTTTGTGGTACAAAATAGTGATTAAATGATCGTGAGTAAAAGCCTGACCAAAAAGACCTTAAAAGAAGCCTACAATCTTATGTTTACTGCTAAGAGTTTGTCCGAGAAATATGAGGACAATTTCAAGGTAGTATCTAAGTATGTTCATGCAACTTCAAGAGGTCATGAAGCTATTCAGATTGCATTAGGAATGCAATTAAAGCCTCAGGATTGGGTTTCTCCTTACTATAGAGACGATGCGATGTTATTGTCCATAGGTATGCGTCCTTACGATCTAATGCTTCAGTTGTTGGCGAAAAAGGCAGATCCGTTTTCTGGAGGTCGTACCTACTATTCGCACCCTTCTCTAAAGGATGATGATAAACCAAAAATTCCACATCAATCTTCTGCAACAGGTATGCAGGCTATCCCAACGACAGGAGTAGCCATGGGTATCCAGTATTTGGAAAAAGAAAAGATGGCTCCTAAGCATAAAGGAGGAGCTCCTGTAGTGGTATGTTCTTTAGGTGATGCATCTGTAACAGAAGGAGAAGTAGCAGAGGCTATGCAAATGGCGGCACTTAAGCAGTTTCCAATCATCTTCCTGGTTCAGGATAATGGATGGGATATTTCTGCTAATGCAGAAGAGACTAGAGCTCAGAATGCTGCTGAATACGCGGAAGGATTTAAAGGTATTGAAGTAAGAAGTATTGAGGGTAATGATTTTGTTACTTGCTATAATACATTAAATGAAGTAATCACTACTGTAAGAAAAGAACGCAGACCATTTTTGGTACATGCCACAGTTCCTCTACTGAATCACCATACTTCAGGTGTTCGTAAGGAATGGTATAGAGATGATCTGGAAGAACATATGACTCGTGATCCATTCCCAATTTTAAGATCAACTTTATTGGAGTCTGGAATCTCAGAGAAAGATTTGGAGAAGATTGAAGCAAAAGCATGGGAAACCATAGATGCAGACTACGATGCCGCACTTGCTGAAGAAGATCCAAGTCCGGAAGATTTGTTTACACATGACTTTGCACCAACTCCAATTACTGAGGAAAGAGGTGTGCGTGCTCCGGAAAATGCTGAGCCAACTGTAATGGTGGATTCTGCGCTTTCTGCTGTGGAAGAGTTGATGCGAAAGCATCCTGAATGTCTGTTGTATGGACAGGATGTAGGTGGAAGATTGGGTGGAGTATTCAGAGAGGCAGCAACGCTTGCTCAAAAATTCGGTGATAATCGGGTATTCAATACGCCAATACAGGAGGCATTTATTATAGGATCTACTGTTGGTATGTCTGCAGTAGGATTGAAACCAATTGTTGAAGTTCAATTTGCTGATTATATCTGGCCAGGTCTGAATCAGCTATTCACAGAGGTTGCCCGTTCATGTTACTTGTCAGATGGTAAATTCCCGGTAAGCTGTATCCTGAGAGTACCTATTGGTGCCTATGGTTCTGGTGGACCTTACCACTCGTCATCTGTGGAATCAGTTGTTGCAAATATCAGAGGGGTTAAGATTGCTTATCCATCAAATGGTGCAGACTTGAAAGGATTGATGAAGTCAGCTTATTATGACCCAAATCCGGTTGTGATTTTTGAGCATAAAGGCTTGTACTGGTCTAAGGTGCCAGGAACAGAAGCTGCAAGAACCGTGCTTCCTGATGAGGATTATGTGATTCCTTTCGGTCAGGCAAATGTTACCCTTGAGGCAGAGGCTTCAAAAGTGGAAAACGGTGAAAGTGTTTTAGTAGTAACCTATGGTATGGGTGTGCACTGGGCACAGAATGCAGCCAAACACTTCGATGGTCGTGTGGAGGTATTGGATCTAAGAACGATCTATCCGCTTGATGAGGCTCGTATTTATGAGTTGTCAAAGAAACACGGTAAGATTTTGGTATTGACTGAAGAATCAGTGAACTGTTCTTTTGCACAAACTGTTGCTGCAAGAATACAGGAAAACTGTTTCGAATGGTTGGATGCGCCGGTTAAGACGATAGGTTCAGAAAACATGCCTGCAATTCCATTAAACTCTACGTTGGAGCAAACGATGATACCTTCAGCGGAAAAAGTAAGACAAGCTTTACAGGATATGTTGGATTATTAAGATTCAGCATTCAAGATATTTATAAAGCCTGCTTCTTTTTCCGGAAGCAGGCTTTTTCATTTTTATAAATCAAGTTGTATGAAATCTCCCTTAGTTCTCTACAAAGAATCGTTTTCGGGATTATCCCGGCCAGTATGGTTACTGTCTTTGGTGATGCTTATCAACAGGGCAGGTACTATGGTTATCCCTTTTCTCACAATCTATCTGACCAGTGAACTTCAATTTACCAAATTCGAGGCCGGCATGGTGATGAGTGTATTTGGTATTGGATCAGTTATTGGAAGTATGCTTGGTGGTTATCTGAGTGAAATGGTCGGTTATTTTAAGGTGATGTTTGTTTCCCTTTTCCTTTCAGGGTTTGGGTTCTACAGTTTACTGTGGGCGGATACCTTTAATGAGGTGGCTATTCAGATTTTCTTTCTGAGTATTATTAGTGAAAGTTTTAGACCGGCTGCACAGGTTGCCATAGGTGCATATAGTAAACCGGAAAACAGGTTGATGTCCATATCTCTTTTGCGTTTGGCAATAAATCTGGGATTTGCATGTGGGCCATTTATTGGTGGGTTAATCGCGCAGGGTGCAGGTTATAATGGGCTGTTTATCGTAGACGGAACAACTTGTATTGCAGCCTCCATATTCTTTTTGATTATACTTTCACCAAAGAAGGTTCCAGTTAAAGATAAGGATGATGATCTGGCAGCAGCAATTGGTGATAACAGAACACCTATCAAGGATAAAACCTATTTAGCATTTTTGTTCTTTACCATGCTAACCGCAGTTGTATTCATGCATCTATTTTCTGTGTTCCCAGTTTATCTGAAAGAGGTGTGGTTACTGGAGGAGCATCAGGTAGGTCTTTTGATGGGCTTAAATGGATTGATCATTGTAATTTATGAAATGCCGCTTGTGGCTAAATTGTCCAATGCTAAGAAGTACCGTCCATTGAATATCATTGCCATTGGTGTGTTTATGATAGGCGTATCTTTTTTAGTTTTCAATATTATTGGTTGGATTGGCGTCCTGATTATTTCAACGCTATTCGTAACCTTTGGAGAGATATTGTTTATGCCTTTTTCGAACACCTGGGCGATCAATTGGGCGCCAAAGGCCAGATCTGGGCGCTATATGTCCTGGTTTACTATGGTGTACTCCGTAGCGCATATTGTATCTCCATCTATGGGGATGGGAATTGTCGAAAAGTTTGGTTTTACGGAATTGTGGTATTTGCTTGGATTCCTTTGCCTCTTGTCTAGCTTAGGATTTTTATCCTTGAAGAAATCGAAAAATGTCAAGTTGGTAGAGCTTCATTCTGAAGCTATGACCTAATATACCATCTTAGTGGAAAGGGTGAGTCTGTCTTTAAGTATAAATTCAGCTGCCCTTTCTGCTATCATCATTACAGGTGCCTGCGTATTTCCACGTATGATTTTTGGCATAACGGAAGCATCCACAACCCTCAAGCCACTGACTCCTCTTACTTTTAATTTTTGATCAACAACAGACTCTAAATCTAAGCCCATTCTGCATGTGCCAACAGGATGATATAGGGTTTGGATATATGTTCTTAGGAAGTCGAGAATCTCATCTGACTTTTCTAACTTTTTAGTTGGGAATTTCGCCTTTTTGATATAATTATTGAGTGGTTCTGTATACAATATGTCTTGAATGAATTTGAACCCTTTCACCAAAGCTTCTCGATCTTCTTTAGCACTCATATAATTTGGATCAATGATCGGTGCTGCACTTAAAGATTTATTTTTCAATTTAACGGTTCCTCTACTTTTTGGTTGTAAATGGCAGGCTCCCATTGTGAATCCAGTGTGGCTTCCTAGTTTCATTCGTCCATGCTTGATAAATGTTGCAGGTGCAAAAAGTATTTGGAAATCAGCTGCCGGTAAATCTGAGTTTGTTTTGAAAAAGGCTCCACCTTCGGCGATGTTTGAAGTAAATGGACCTCTTCGGAAGAGTGTATATCGAAGCAGTGGATTTATAAATGCAGGGAATTTATCCAATCCATCATAACTATATTGACTATCTGATTCCACATTAATTCCAAATGCAAGGTGGTCTTGGAGGTTTTTACCAACTTCAGGATTGTCTGCACGTAAAATTATACCATGTTCTTTTAGTTCTTCCGGATCTCCGATTCCGGAACGCATCAAGATTTGTGGACTTCCGAATGCTCCTGCGCAAAGGATAATCTCTCTTCTTGCTTTTGCTTTCTTTTGTTTTCCGTTTACATAGAATTCAACCATTTCAGCTTTGTTGCCTTCAAACAACACTTTTTTAACGGTAGCACCAGTCAGAACGGTAAGGTTTTTTCTTTTTAAGATTGGCTTTAAGAAGGCATCGTAAGTGCTCTGCCTTTTTCCGTTTTTCTGGAATAACTGATAGGTTCCAACGCCTTGCTGCTCTTTTCCATTAAAGTCAGGATTGTATTCGAAGCCTTTTGATTTGGCTGCTTCAATGAATTGATGGGTAAGGTGCCCCAGATTACGGTGCTTGCTTATGCTTTGTTCCCCACCTTTTTCATGGTATTTACTCTCCAGAGAGTAGTTGTTTTTCCCTTTTTTAAAATAAGGAAGCACTTTTTTATAAGACCATTGGTGGTTGCCCATTTCTGCCCATTCATCATAATCTTTTGCTGCGCCTCGTATATATATCATGGCATTAAGCTGAGAACATCCACCAAGCATTTTTCCGCGGGGTTGGAACATCTTACGCTTGTTAACATGCTTTTGAGGGACTGAATTGAAATTCCAGTCATAGCGGGTTTTAAACATTTGGTAGAAACTCGCTGGGATATTTAGCTTAGCGTTATCAGGTTTTCCACCACTTTCCAATAGAATTATTTCATTGGCAGGATTCTTTGAAAGTCTATTTGCAAGAATGCAGGCTGCAGTTCCTCCTCCTATGATTATATAATCCCCAGTTAGCATATTAATTTCTTAGTTTTTTATGATCGTTTTAATATACTGAAAAATAATAAGTTCTAATTGGAGAAACATTAAAACAATTTTTTGTTAAAGGTTTTTTATTAACCAAAAACTAATTATATTTGCAGTCCGAAACAGAAAAGTAATATAAGCGATGAAAAAAGGTATACACCCACAGGAATATCGTACAGTGATCTTTAAAGATCTTTCAAATGACGTATCATTTATGTCAAAATCATGTGCGAATACAAAGGATACAATTGTATGGGAAGACGGAAATGAGTATCCTTTAATCAAATTAGAGATTTCCAACGCGTCTCACCCGTTCTTTACAGGTAAGATGAAGTTCGTTGATACAGCAGGTCGTATCGATAAATTCAACAAGAAATTCGCAAAATTTGCGAAAAGAAAGGAAAGCTAAGCTTCCCCTACTTCATATTTCTTGTTATAAAAAGTTCCAAAAACCTTTGCGGTCATTGGAACTTTTTTTTTGGAGTGAGGTTTCCTTTTTTGAATCCTCGTCTTAACCACTAATAACATATGAAAAATATTATTCTCATTGATAGTCTCTCCAGAGACGGATTATTGCCCCTGACTTTCCTTAAACCAGTATGTGAATTACGTGTTGGTATCCTTACCATCAGAGAGAAATGGGAGAAGAGACTTGAAACACATGCGGCATACATTACTCAGGATTATTTGAGTGATAAATATCCAATACAGATTTCTGAAGATAATATTGTTATAAATGGTGCTATTCTTCCTGACGATGAATTAATAACAGCTATAGATCTGCTAAGCTTTGGTGAGGCTTTGATTAAAGGCGATAACCTTATTGCAGCCCGATTGGACAAACATCAGTTTGAAGAGCTTGTGAATACAGATGATGTTAATGATCTTATGGGAATTGAGTATTCTGGATCTGTAAATCAACTTGAACGCCCACATGATATTTTTACAAAAAATCATGCTGAGATTGCGTTTGATTTTAATCTATTAACCGAAGGGAGGAAATCTCAACCCATTAGCTCAACAAATACAATATTAGGTAAGTATCCTGTATTTCTCGACGAAGGGGCATCTGTAGAATGTGCTATTCTTAATGCAGTTGATGGGCCTATATATATAGGTAAGAATGCAACTATCATGGAGGGCTCTATGATACGAGGTTCTTTTGCACTTTGTGAATCGGCTACCATAAAAATGGGTTCTAAAATATACACAGGTACAACAGTAGGGCCACATTGTAAGGTTGGTGGAGAAGTCAGTAATACTGTTTTTCAAGCGTATTCCAATAAGGGACATGATGGGTTTATTGGTAACTCGGTAGTTGGTGAGTGGTGTAATATAGGAGCGGATACCAATATTTCTAATTTGAAGAATAATTATGCCAAAGTAAAACTTTGGTCTTATGAGGATAAGCGATTTACCTCAACAGATCTTCAGTTTTGTGGACTTATCATGGGAGATCACTCAAAGTGTGGTATCAACACCATGTTCAATACGGGAACTGTAGTTGGTGTAGGAGCAAATATTTTTGGTTCAAATTTCCCACGTAACTTTATTCCATCATTCTCTTGGGGAGGTGCTTCTGGTATGAAGACATTTGCCTTGAACAAAGCCTTTGAGACTGCAGAGGTTATGATGTCAAGAAGAGGTATAGATCTAACAGACGGTGACAAGGAGATTTTAACCAGAGTATTCGAGCAGGATGCCGAATACAGAACCTGGGAGCCGAAGAAATCGGAAACGAATAACTAAAATGGTACATCCTCCAAAGTGGAAAAAGTGGTTGAGTTACCTTGTAGAACAGCATGTAGAAAGTGTTGAGGGAACCTTGAATCCGAGTTTACATGTAAGTTTGGTCAATGGTAGATATCAATTGAGTACGGATACGGCTGTTTACAGTTTTGATGACCTCTATGATAACTTCACTACCGCTTTTGAGCAGACTGACCTGAAAGCCTTCCAGCCAAAATCAGTACTAATCCTAGGCTTGGGGTTAGGTAGTGTACCTTATATTTTAGAAACAAAATATAAAGTTCAACCTACATATACAGCCGTTGAATTGGATGAGGCTGTGATTTATCTGGCAGAAAAATACAGACTCTCAAATCTGAAAGCACCTGTCCAGTGTATAGCTGCAGATGCTGAAGTTTTTGTATCTATCAATACAGAAACCTTTGATCTTATAGTAATTGATATTTTCATTGATGATTTAATTCCGGAAGCTTTTCTAAGTGAGGAATTTATGGCTCAGATAAAAGGTATACTAAATACAGGTGGCTTGGTCATGTTCAATCATATGGCAATGGATAAAGAACAAAAAGATCGGTCTGTTCAATATTTAGACCAGGTAATGCGTCCCTTGTTCCCTTCTGCTACTTATATTGAGACCAGGAATAATCACATACTTGTTAATACCAGTCAATATTTAAAATGAAATATTTAAGATCAGTAAAAGTTCTAATTGCTTTTGTGCTATTGATCTTTGCAATCATTCTAGTGCTGCTTGGTGAAATCCAGGGCTCGGGCTATCTGTTTATCGCTTCAATGATCGTTTTATTTGCCCACCTGTTCTTTGGTGAAGTTATAGCAGCTTACAAACAACTTGGGCAGCGAAAGTTTGATAAGGCAGAACGCCTGTTGGACTCGACCTTTTCAGCAGATATTCTGTTCAAAATGCACAGAGCATATTACTTTCTTTCAAGATCAATTATAAGTTCTAAGAAAGGGGAATATGAGGCCTCGGAGGATTTTTTAAAACAATCCACACAAACAGGAGGATTAAGAGACAGAGATAAAGTAATGGCATGGATCAATCTATCTTATTTATTCTTGAGTAGAGGAGATAAGCAAAAGGCTATGGATTATTTTGAACGTACAAAATCTGTTGTCGTTAACGATTTGAGAGTCAAAAGTGAACTGGAGAAATTAGAACAGGCAATTCATTCAAGATAGGCTCCTCTTGGGGAATTATTGAATTCTTTACTATTTTTACAAAAAATTACGAACATGTTTAAGATAAATATTTACTTGAAATTCGCTGCGATAGTAATTGGTTTACTAGGTGGGACAGCATTGAGTTTCATTTATGGGTTTTGGTATGGATTTCCTTTTATACTGATTGGATTGGTTGCCTTGGTTAGTTATTTTCTGTTGGGTACGGTTCAGTCTGCTGCAGAATTTATGCAGGTTCAGGATATCGACAGCTGTGACAATAGACTTAATCTTACTTTTTTCCCAAGATTACTATTCTCAGCAAACAGAGCATATTATTATATGCTAAAAGGTACCATTGCTCAGCAAAGAGGTGATAAGCAAACTGCAGAAAAGTATCTTAAAGGTGCTCAGGATATAAAAATGCCTTCAGATAATGAACGTGCAATGTTAGAAATGCAGATGCTAAGTATTGCTGCTCAGCGAAACAATATAACACAGGTTAAGAATCACCTTCGAAACCTAAAGAAATATAATGTCACAGATGATTCACTAGCAGAGCAAATCAGACAAGTGGAACGTGATATGAAGATGTACAGTCAGTCCAGAGGGCAGGCAATGGGTGCTAATAGAAAGCAAATGCGTCAACCTGGTGGAGGCGGAAAACGTCGCAGACCTAAGATGCGTTAAATAAAAAAGCCATGGAATCAATTCCATGGCTTTTTTTTATGCGATACTAAATCCACTAGGCCAATCTTTATCCGGTGAAACGAAGCTCAGCTCTCCTTTAGCGTTTTCAGCCATCAGGATCATACCCTGAGATTCCACACCTCTGATTTTTCTTGGTTCCAGATTGATCAACAAGGCAACCTCTCTTCCAAGGACATCCTCTGGTTCGTAGTACTCTGCAATACCTGATACTACCGTCCTCTTTTCAAAGCCTAGATCAACAGTCAGTTTAAGCAATTTCTTTGCTTTCTTAACTTTCTCTGCTTCTATGATTTTAGCAGTACGAATATCCAGTTTTGTGAAATCATCGAAACTGATACTTTCTTTAGGAGCTTTGAAGTCCATTTCTTTTTCAGCTTCCAGGATGGCCTCAAGCTTTGATTTTTGCGCTTCTATGATTTCTAATCTTGAATGATCTTTCCTATCATGAATCTTTGCAAATAATAACTCAGGCTCACCGATTTTATGTCCAGCTTCAATGATTGCCGACTTGTTATCAATTTGTGCAAGTAATTGCTGCATCGTGTTTTCACCTTCTTTTGAAAGATTCAGCATATTTCTGATCTTCTTTGAGGTAAACGGAATGAACATTTCACTAGCTATACCCAGCTGTGCTGCAATTTGCAAGCAGTTGTAGATACAATCCTTGATTACCTGTGAGTCTGGTTCAGCTTTGAATAGCTTCCATGGTGAAACTTCCTGAAGATATGTATTACCATGTGAAGACAATTCCATAAAGGCCTGGATGGCAAATTTGAAATTGTAGTTTTCAATTTCTGTTGCAATCTTTTTAACCAGCTCATTAGCCTTGTCCAGAACTTCATTGTTTACAGCGCTTGGTGTTGGAACAACTCCCTCGTAATATTTATTAGTTAGCACAATTGCTCTGTTCATAAAGTTACCAAGGTTATCCGCTAGCTCTTTATCGTGGTAGTCTACAAATTCGTCCCATTTGAAATCTGCATCTTTATTCTCTGGCATATTTCTTAGTAGAGCATACCTCAAGGCATCTTCCTTGTTTGGAAAATCCTTGAAAGTCTCCAGGTATTCATGTTGTTCAATACCCCAGCCTCTTGACTTGGAGAATTTTTTGCCTTCAAAGTTCAAAAACTGATTAGCAGGTACATTCACAGGAAGGTTATAATCCCCGTGTGCTTTAAGCATAGATGGGAATACGATACAGTGGAATACTATATTATCTTTACCTATGAAGTGGACCAATTGCGAATCATCTCCTTTCCAGTATTCTTCCCAGTCTTTATTATTATCCAATGCCCATTGCTTAGTGGCTGATATGTAACCAATAGGTGCGTCGAACCATACGTATAGAACCTTTCCTTCTCCGTTTTCATGTGGTACTTTAATACCCCAGTCCAAATCACGTGTAATAGCTCGTGGCTGAAGACCACCATCTAACCAGGACATACATTGACCCGTAACATGATTTCTCCAACTTTTAGGATCATGAAGCTGAGCACCTTCAAATGCTCCTTTTCCAATCCATTCTCTTAACCAATCTTCATGCTTATCCAATCTAAAGTACCAATGACTGGTTTCTTTAAGAATGGGTTTGTTTCCACTTAGGGTAGATACTGGATCGATTAATTCAGTAGGTGAAAGGGTAGATCCACAATTTTCACACTGGTCCCCATATGCTTCTTCATGACCACATTTTGGGCAAGTTCCTTTGATATATCGATCAGCAAGAAATGCGTTGTAGGATTCATCGTAATATTGCTCTACCGTTTTTTCAATAAACTCGTCACCTTTAGCAAGTAATGTCCGGAAGAAATCCTGTGCTGTTTCATGATGTAATTGCTCACTTGTTCTGTGATAGAAATCAAATGATATCCCTAAGTCTTTAAAGGTTTGTTTGTTGAGGTTGTGATATTTATCTATAATCTCATTAGGTGTCTTACCCTCTTTTTTTGCACGCATAGTAATAGCGGCACCGTGTTCATCTGAACCACAGACAAAAAGAACGTCCTTACCCATACTTCTTTGAAATCTTGCATAAATGTCCGCTGGCAGATAAGCACCAGCAAGGTGTCCAAGATGTAATGCCCCATTTGCATAGGGAAGTGCAGATGTAATGAGAATTTTATTCTTATCCATTGAGTAATTTTTTAATGCACCGAAGATACAAAATATAGAAATTAGATAGGCGCTTATTGGGATATGCACTAAAAAAAACAGGGATACTACTGAAGTAGCACCCTGTAATAACCCCAAAAAACCAAATGAAAACAATCTACATATATAAAATATACTGTATTTATCTTAAAGATAGATTAGATTTGATTCTATTAAAATCACTATTTTAAGGTAATTATAAAATATACCATTGGTATCTATCTTGAAATCAAAGGTAGTGTTTTTTTCTTTTCAAAAAAAAAATTAAATAAATTTATTTAAGTTTTTTTGATTTGGTTTTATCCTGTTTATTCGTGTTCAAATAACAATCTTACCTTGGCGAAAATAAAGAAAGTGTTTTTTTGCTCCAATTGTGGAGTATCCTCTCCTAAATGGTTGGGTCAGTGTCATAGCTGTGGCGAATGGAATACCTTTACGGAAGAAATCGTTCAATCCTCAGAGGAAAAACGGACTTCTAAAAAGTCGATTTGGAATGATTCAAATGGAGGTTCTGCAAAAGCAGTTCCACTGGCATCGATTCAAGCCTCAAGCACAAAGCGAAGTTTAACTGGTGATACCGAGTTTGATCGAGTACTTGGCGGCGGTATTGTACCTGGTGCACTTATACTTATTGGTGGGCAGCCTGGAATAGGTAAGTCAACCTTGATGCTACAGATTGCTGTAAAGCAGAATAAAAACATTCTTTATGTATCCGGTGAAGAGTCTGCTGAACAGATTAAAATGCGTGCTGATCGTGTGGAAGGACATTCTGGAGATTGTTTGATTTTGACTGAAACACGTGTGGAACACATACTTAACCAGGCTAAATCGGTAAAACCTGATTTTTTAGTTATTGATTCTATACAAACACTTGTTTCAATCAATATTGATTCAATAGCAGGGAGTATTTCTCAAATTAAAGAGTGTGCTGCTGCTTTACAACGCTTTGCTAAGGAATCCAATATTCCAGTATTCATAATTGGTCATATTAATAAAGAAGGTTCTATTGCCGGTCCTAAAATACTTGAGCACATTGTGGATACCGTATTACAGTTTGAGGGAGATCGCAATTATACCTATCGAATATTGCGTACACTTAAGAATCGATTTGGATCAACTGATGAGCTAGGGATTTATCAGATGGAGACAAAAGGTCTTAAACCTGTTCATAATCCATCTGAATTACTATTGTCTCAAAAAGACGAGGATCTAAGTGGATCAGCTGTGGCCGCAACTATTGAGGGATTAAGGCCTATGCTTATTGAAACACAGGGCTTAGTCTCTAAGGCAGTCTATGGTAACCCCCAACGATCGGCAACAGGTTTTGATTTGAGGAGACTTAATATGTTGCTTGCCGTATTAGAAAAGCGCTGCGGGTTTCCCTTGGGTAATTTTGATGTGTTTTTGAATATAGCCGGCGGTATCCGAGTAGTTGATCCTGCAATTGATTTGGCAATTATTTCTTCAATTATATCAAGTTTTCAAGATGTTGCCATTCCTGCAGATGTCTGTTTTGCAGGAGAGGTAGGATTGTCCGGAGAAATAAGGGCAGTTAATAGAATAGAGCAACGCATTCAGGAAGCTGATCGTCTTGGATTTAAGCAAATCTATGTGTCCAGTTTCAATTCCAAAGGACTTGACCTTTCTCGTTACAAGATTCGGGTAAGGTCAATTTCAAAGATCGAAGAGCTTTATCAGGGTTTATTTGTTTAGGTAAAGTGGTATGAGACCAGATAGATCATTTTTCACAGATTCAGATGTAGTGACCTTGTCCAAAAGACTATTGGGTTGTCATTTGAATACCCTGATAGATGGAAAAATAACATCTGGGAGAATCGTTGAAACGGAGGCTTATCGAGGACGAGATGATAAAGCTTGTCATGCTTTTAACTATAAAAGAACTAGGCGCACAGAAACCATGTTCATGGAAGGAGGTCATGCTTATGTTTATCTATGTTATGGCATACATAATTTGTTCAATATAGTAGTAAATGTAGAAGGGGAGCCAGATGCTATACTTATTCGAGCACTTGAACCTATTGAGGGAGTCGATGAAATGCTATTGCGTAGGAAAATAAATAAGATTAAACCACAATTGACAGCAGGCCCTGGCGTTTTATCAAAGGCTATGGGTATAGACAAGTCTATGAATAATGTTGATCTTACAGCCATCGATAGTCCAGTATGGATTGAATTGATGGAGCCAATTGAAGCGCAAAATATTTTTTCAGGACCAAGAATTGGTATAAATTATGCAGAGGAATGTGTAGAATGGCCATGGAGGTTTTGTATTAAGAACAACGACTATTTGAGTCGGTAAACTTTAACACATTGAAGTCAGTAGTTACATTTTTATTTCTTTTAAGCAGTTTATTAGTTTCTGCACAGGTTATGGAAGATAATGTTTATGATCCTTCCATAAAATCGGTTAAGATTATTGGTGGGCAGGATCAATTGAGCTATCCTATATATTATGTGAATACCTCTAACTATGTATACCTCTCTTTCGATGATTTGAATGAGGATCGAAATCTTGGTTATCGTATTCGTTATTGTAACAGTGACTGGACACTTTCTGATTTGTTTTACTCAGAGTATATAGATGGCTTTCAAGAGGAATACTTAGATGATTATGAATTCTCATTCAATACTATTGTCGAATATGCGAATTATGGTATTGTCCTTCCTAATCAATCAGTTAGTTTCAAACTAACAGGGAATTATGTGATTGAAATCTTTGATACAGAAACTGAATACGTCCTGCTTTCTAAACGTTTTATGGTCGCACAGGCAAAAGTAGGAATTGATCACAGAATTGTTCGTGCATCATTGAATTCTAATTTGGAGACTCATCAGGAATTGGACTTTTACGTTAAACATGAATCCTTTGATGTTCAAAATCCACGGGCAACGTTGAAAGCTACAGTGATTCAGAATAAGCGATGGGATACGGCAATCTATGATCTTAAACCATCTTTTGTTCGTATTGATGCAGTAGATTTCGATTATCAGAACAAGGTGGTTTTTGAAGCAGGTAAGGAGTTTAGATACTTTGATATCCGGAACCTAACAAATCCGCCTTCACATATAGAAGAGGTTTCAAGAACTTTTGATGATATCGATGTAACGATAGAGCGACAACGATTAAGGTCTACTACAGCCTATTTTGAGTCCAATGATATAAATGGAGCTTATATTATTGCTGCCGATGATAAGAATAACCCTATTCTTTCAGGGGAATATGTTGATGTCCTTTTCGTGTATAATAGACCTTTTGAAAACATAGAGTCTAACTACTACGTGTTTGGAGAATTTACTTCATTCAATCTTCAGGAATCCGCCAGACTTGTTTATAATGAGGCTTTAAAAGCTTACGTCTGTAAAATGAGATTGAAGCAGGGATATTATAATTATTATTTTGTTGAGCAGCCTGTAGGGAAGGAAACTTTCAATTATGAATTAACGGAAGGGAATTGGTATGAGACCGAAAATGAGTATGCTATACTTATTTATTATAAACCTTTCGGAGCCAGATTCGATCAATTGATAGGAGTTAAAACCATAAGCAGCAGACCTTAAGATTTGAGGATCAATTTGTCTTTATAGCTTTTATTCTTCTATTTATCCCCGATTGAGCATCCTTTATATATATTTTTCGTCATTTAAAATGTGAATAACTAGAATTGTATATATAAATCTTAATAGAATGACTAAGAAATCAATTGCTCTTGGGATCTTCATGATCACATTAGGACTATCTGCATCAGCTCAGCGATTATTGAGCTTATCAGATTGCATGCAGATAGCAGAAGAGAATGCACTTACACTTAAGCAAGCCAGAATTACAATAGAAAATGCAGAAATCGGATTGAGGGAAGCAAAAATGGCCCGTTTACCAAGAGTCAATGGATCAGTAGGCGCTGGTTTGCAATTCGGTCGTACGATTGACCCTACGACAAATGATTTCGGTACGAGTGAGATTGGTTATAATTCCGTTTCATTGAGCGGTGGAATGAGTCTGTTTAATGGTGGCTTTATTAATTCAAGTATCCGCCAGGGAAAATATGACCTAGAGGCGGCTAAGTTAAATGGGCAGGATATCTATAATAACCTCGGCCTTACTCTTTCAACTATATTCCTTCAGGCTATGCTTGCTGAAGATCAACTCGCAAATGCAAGACGTCAGGTGCGTGCAACTGAGGAACAATATGAGCAGTCCAAAAAATTAGCAGATGCAGGGGTGATTCCTGTAAATGACCTTCTGGATATAGAAGCACAGCTAGCACTAAATCAACAGAATGTTTTTGTTGCTGAAGGGAATGTTGAAGTTTCTATGCTTACCTTAGTTCAGCTTCTCGAACTTGATGCTAGCGAAGAAATCAGACTAGTACGTCCAGAGGTTGAATTACCAACAACGGATCCAATGTCTTTTTCCATGGAAGAACTGTATCAAACTGCTTTAGGCTCTCAACCTTCTATCAAGGCAAATGATTTTCGTCTGAAGTCTGCTGAAGAAAGAATCACACAGGCTAGATCTTCTGGGCTTCCTCAGCTAAGCTTGTTTGGTGGATTAAGCAGTAACTGGTCAAGTCTTGGTGTTTCAGTGGCAGGTTTTAGTGATACACAGGTGCCCATTGAAATTGTAGACGGTAATGGACAATCATTTAATTTCTTTATACCGCAGCAAGTTCCAATTTTTGAAGATCAGCTTTATTTGGATCAGCTTAATCAAAACTTTGGGCAGAATGTAGGTGTAAGTTTAAGTGTACCTATTTTTAATGGTCTATCCACAAAGTATAATGTGCAGCGTGCAAGACTTGGAGCTAAGAATCAAAAGTTGGTTAATAATCAACAAAGACAGCAATTGAAGACAGATGTACAGTCTGCTTTGATTCAGGCAAGAACATCTAAGTTAGCGTATTATGCAGCTGAAAAATCTATGAACGCAGCGAGGACTGCGTATGAAAATTCCGAAAAGCGTTTTGCTTTGGGTACTATCAATACGCTTGAATTGAATACCTCAAGAAATTTAAAAGATAGAGCTGAAATAGATCTATTAAACGCGAAATACCAATATATATTCAATATGAAAGTGCTGGACTTCTACATGGGTAAAGGACTAACACTGGACTAATAACTAATAAGACGAAAATTCTACTCGAATAATGAAAAAGAAAAAGGACAACTCAAGAATACTGATTATCGGACTTTTAGCAACTGTTGTAGTTTTGGTTTTAATAACTGTAGTATTTAAAAAAGGACCAGAGTTAATGAAAGTATCTACTGAAGCCGTTCAGATCAATACAATTACGGAAAAAGTTTCTGCATCCGGAAAGATATTTCCAGTAACGGAAGTTAAGATTTCCTCACCGGTATCCGGTGAAGTAGTTGAATTGAATATAGTTGAAGGAGATTCGGTAAATCAGGGTCAAGTTCTGGCGAAGATTGATCCAGAGGCTTATCAATCACAGGTTGAACGCGGAGTTGCAAGTGTAAATGCTTCAAAGGCAAACATGGCAAACTCAAAAGCCCAATTGGAAAACATCAGAGCTCAAAAAGAGCAAGTCCTTTCTCAGTTATTAAATGCGCAAGAGGTTCATAAACGTAATGAAAAATTATTTAAGGAAGGTGTTATTTCTAACGCAGATTTTGAGTCTTCATTGGTGAACTTACAATCACTGGAAGCTAATCTTAGAGCATCTGAGGCAAGTATAAAATCGGCACAGCAAAATGTGCTGGCTTCTGAATATTCTATTAAAAGTGCTGAAGCTTCTCTAAAAGAATTGAAGACAATGCTTGGTCGTACTACAATTGTAGCTCCGGTTTCAGGGATTGTATCCAAGTTGAATGTTGAGAAGGGTGAGCAGGTAGTTGGTACTATGCAAATGAGTGGTACTGAGCTTATGCGCATCGCTAATCTAAATTCAATGGAAGTGCAGGTAGAAGTAAGTGAAAGTGATATTCCAAGAGTAAATATTGGTGACAAGGTAGATGTTGAAGTTGATGCATATGTAGACAGATTATTCGAAGGTAAGGTTCGTCAGATTGCGAATTCAGCCAATAACCTTGGATCTGGAATGGGTGCAGCAGCTTTGAACTCAGATCAGGTGACTAATTTTGTGGTTACCATAGATATCTTGTCTTCGTCTTATCAGGATTTGATCAATACCGAAAATAAATTCCCATTCCGACCTGGAATGTCAGCAAATGTTGAAATTAATACCTCTACGGTTTCAGATGTTCTAACTGTTCCTGTTCAATCGGTAACGGTAAGAGAATTTGATGAAGGTGCTGATCGTTTGAAAAGAGATGCATCTTACAATCCGAAGGATGAGCGTTTCGCAGAGGTGGTTTTTGTTATCGATGCGGACTCTGTTCGAATGCTGGAAGTAAGTACAGGCTTGCAAGATGATAAATATATTCATGTTAAAGCCGGCTTAGAAGAAGGAATGCAGGTGGTGACGGCTCCTTACTCAGCTATTTCTAAGAAACTTGAAGAAGGAAAGCAAGTAGAAATCGTTGATGAGGATAAACTTTATAAATCAGGAGACGATAATTAAAATGTCTGAACAAAAAATAAAGCAGTGCTCACAAGCACTGCTTCTTTTTATTAAGAATCCAGTTAAAGGAAAGGTGAAAACTAGGCTTGCTGCAAGCGTTGGTGATGAGAGGGCTTTGGATATTTATAAGCTACTATTGTCCCATACTCGTCAAGTAGCTTTAGGCTTAAATGATACGGAGCGTCACTTATTTTATGATCAGTGGATAGAGATGGAGGACGATTGGAGCAAAACTGATTTTCAAAAGCATCTTCAGTACTCGGGAGGCCTAGGTAAAAGAATGGCTAAAGCCTTTGAGTACGTCTTTGATCAAGGAGCAGAGAAGCTTGTGATCATTGGTAGTGACTGTGCTCAATTACAATCCAGTGATGTTGAAGAAGCTTTTTTAGCATTGGACCATGCAGATGTAGTTTTTGGTCCCGCTATGGATGGAGGCTATTATTTATGTGGTATGCGAGTGAATGAACCTGCTGTTTTTGAGTTAAAGGCATGGAGTACCGCTACTGTTCTTGAAGAAAGTATAGCGCTGTGTCGCGATAATGGTTTAAGTGTTCGTTTATTGAAAAGCTTAAGCGATATAGATACTATTGAGGACTGGCAAGAACATGGCCTGAAATAATCAGGCCCGTTTTTTACTGAGTACTTTAGTCAACTTTATTTGACCTATCTTTTGATAATCTTTACTTACATTCTTCTGTTCCTGCCAGTATCCGTTCAGCGTTATTGTATTGAAGTCCCTTGCGTACAATAATTGGAATTGTTTTTCGAAATGTAAGCCCTCGATAGGATCATCCGGAAATACAATTTTAAAATCCTCCAAATAAACTGATCGATCTGAATATAATCTTCCTTCAGCTACCGTTCTGGTAAACGTCGTATCATTGGTTATACAGTATATTTCTGCTTTTAACTTTTGACCTTTTCTTGTAACATCCATTTTTAGGATATACTCTTTACCATCCTGAATCAGGGAGCCTTCCCAGCGTCCATGTAAATGTTTTTGAGCAAATCCTTCTACTGAAAAACAAGCGGTGAATAAGAGAATATGGAGTATATATTTCATGTATTTATTTTGTTGCCTGGGCTAGATAGGCTTTTAGGTCTTCAAGTTGTTGAACACTCATTTTGTCCTCTGGATAGTTTGGCATATAGGCTTTCTTTCCTGGAATAGGAGATGTTCCCCATCGCACTACCTGATAGGTTGAGTATCTGGTGTATTTGTTGAAGTGTTTATCCAAAAATGACTTAGACAAAGGATCATCCCCAAGTTCAAATAAGGAGAATCTTTTGTTTTCGTGACAGTGTAAACAGCTGAATTTATAAATAGCTTCTCCATTTTGGATATCCGTGGAAACAATCCCTTCCGGTCCTTTTTTACGATCCTCTGGAGGCCCAACAAACTTGGCTGGAGATGCTTTTAAGTATTTTGACTGAATAATTTCAAGTGCCTCTTCTGAGTTTGCGTTGTCTTTAAGGGCAAGATTGATCTTATTGGATTCTTCTGAACTGATCAGCAAGTCACCCATCTTCAATCCTGTTCTCTCAAAGTATGCCAAGATAGACTCAACTTCCCAATCTTCAAGAGGTCTTCCCTGGGCACAGGTTGTTGCACATAATCTAATTGCATTACGTATATCGTACCTTGCATCCTTTACTAGGTCAGCATATTTTTTGATATACTGGTCATTATAGAATGAGGTTCTGTTTATAATGCCATAGAAAGTTGTACCCTGTAAAAATGGTAGTCCTTTTTCAACAGCATAGTCTAATCTTTTTTGTGGGTCAGGATTTGCCAAATCTGGGTCTTCCTGTAGCATGTTGTGACAAGAGGTACACAGAAAGTGATTACTCTGAGGCTTGGTTTTGCGATCTTTAGCATTGGTGGTAATACCAGTGGTCAGGAGTTCCATACCTTTTTCAACAGATACACCTGGCATACTTAGGTCAGCCTGATGTGGTAGTTCAGGACCTCCTAATTGTTCGATAATTGATTGTACACTATCCTTATTTGAATAGTTTTTTGAACCTGGATTCCAAGTAGCTGCCAATGTTAGGAATCCAGCAAGAATGGCTGTTATGATATATTTCATATTGATTACCTTACTTTAAATACCCTTGAAATTGTAAAACCAAGCCTAAACTCTCCATCTAACCATGAGCTTGTAGTGTTAGCCAAGAAATCTGTTTGAGGAATTCCTTTTGCGTTGGTTAAATTTAATTGGAAGACGTGTCCTCCAGTGTCGAATTCTATTCCAAAACCTAGTGGAAGATAGTATTGCTTAGTCGAAAGTTGCTGACCTGTAGAGAAGGGACTTTGTGGACCTGTTAATGGTACATTTA
Organism: Sphingobacteriales bacterium; assembly: GCA_900299495.1. Lineage (GTDB taxonomy): Bacteria > Bacteroidota > Bacteroidia > Chitinophagales > Saprospiraceae > AM-2324. Next base: position 2,788 of record OMKD01000355.1, on the reverse strand, counting down.
AATCACTGATCAAAGCAACTGTTTTATTGACTTGAATTCTGGCAGCAAGTCCAGCGCTAAACATAAGATTTTTATCCGGGTCCTCCACTATGTTACGGTGCAAGCTTGAAAAGTTTGCTTGCAGAGCTAGTTTGTTGCTCACTTGTTTTCCAACTACCAACTGACCACAGTAAGATAGCCTGTTCACGAATGAAGGAAAACTTGTCAGTGTATTTGGATTCTCATTTTTTTGCATAGTTGAAACAGTAGATACTCCAACTAGCGTTAGCGAGACTGGCTTGCCATTTTTCTCGTGCAGTAAATTCCATTTTGCAAGTCCGTTAACTAGCATTTTTAGATTTGCAGATCCTTTTGTTCTGGAAAGACCAATCATGAATTTGTCGGTAACGCCATATTCTGCTCCAAGGAAAACATCATTGGCAACCTCCAAGCCATACAAGGTGTTCCATTTCCCATTAACATCCCCAAAACGGTGGCCTATTCTAATGTCTAAGAAACTCTTATTTAGTACTTCTACTGAGTGACTATTTATTACCCTTCTGTCATTGAATAATTTTGAATCGTTCTGAGCAAATGAATTAAGCCCAGATGTAATAAATAGTAAGGTCAGTATTGATATTTTCAAAGGGTGTTTCATTGTATTTTTTTCAATAGTGATCAAAATAATTTTGTAATTAGTTTTCTGGATATCCAGCATCTAGCCAACAAGAAATCTTTGTTAGTTCTTCTTGGGTTAATTGAGGAAAGCCTGCTGTAGGCATGTCCTTGTTCACAAGAACCCTTAAATTAATGTTGTCAGGAAGATCTTCTTCCATACCTTGGAAGGTGGAATAGTCTCCTAGTATACTACCTACATTATGACATCCGGGAGCATAGGCACATTTTGTATCGATTACAGCTCTTATGTCATCGTCATAAGTGGGGGTCGAACTAAGGCTATCACAAGCATATAAAGGTTTAGGAACAGAGTCATCAACACATGATGATAGCATAAAAATAGTAAGCATAAACAGTAGAACCCCTAAAATTTTCACTTTAATTTTTTTTTCGAAAATAAATAGCAAAATATGACTTGAAAATTAAAAAAAATATAGAGATAATTGTTTCTGCTGTGTTATTTTTGTAAAAAATTAGAAATTTTATGTATCCAAAAGAACTTGTAGCGCCAATGGCGAAGGATTTGACTGATGCAGGCTTTCAGTCTTTACTTACTGCAGAAGATGTAGATACTGTCCTTGGTAATAAGGAAGGCACAGTTTTAGTTGTTGTAAATTCGGTTTGTGGATGTGCTGCTGCGAATGCAAGACCAGGTGCTAAAATGGCTGTTCAAAACGATGCAAAACCAGATAAAATTGTTACTGTTTTTGCAGGTGTGGATAGAGAAGCAGTTGATAAGGCAAGATCATACATGATGCCTTACCCTCCTTCTTCTCCTTCAATTGCATTATTTAAAGAAGGAAAGTTGGTGCACTTCCTGGAGCGTCACCACATTGAAGGTAGATCAGCAGATATCATCTCTGATAATCTAAAAATGGCATTTGACAGATTCTGTTAAAAAATAAGGAGAGCACATAGCTCTCCCTTTTTTTTAGCTAACCAGCTATCATATCCCGGGGGGAGGGAATATATCTATAGTTAGAAATTATTGCAATTTCTAATCTTTGAATTCATATAAGAAATTAGGAAACTCGGTTTAAAATTGGGATGTATTCGATTGGTATGGTGAAGTTTTCTTATGTTTATTCAATAGTAAGTTCAATATAAATTATTTATATATAATTTTCAAGGCTTTTGATTATGGTGCTAATCTTTTTTTCTTCCACGTTCCATTTGTAAGTTCAAATTCAATACGATCGTGTAAGCGACTTGATTGTCCCTGCCAGAACTCTATTTTTGATGCGACCACCGTATAGCCTCCCCAATGCTCAGGTCTATCCAATGTTTTTTCTTGTTCATATTTTTCCTGAATCTGTTCCAGATTATCCTGTAAGACCTTCCTGTCTGATATTTCTTGTGATTGTGGAGATGCTAGAGCGCCCATCTGGCTATCTATAGGTCTTTTCTTGAAATAAGCTGTTGAATCTTCTGCACTAATTTTTCTGACTATTCCAGTAATTCTAACCTGTCTTTGAAGTTTGTCCCAAAAGAATACCAGAGTTGCTCTTGGGTTATGTATCAGATCATTCCCTTTCTGAGATCCATAGTTAGTGAAAAAACGATATCCATTTTCGTCATATCCTTTTAATAAAACTATTCTTCCCTGTGGACAACCTGTTGGATCAACTGTGCAAAGTGTCATTGCATTCGGTTCAAGAATTTCTGACTGAATAGCGTCTTTCATCCATAGATCAAATTGCGTCAATGGATCTTGATTGATGTTGTCTTTAGTAAGTGGGTGTGAATCGTAGTTCTGACGAAGGTCTTCTACGTTGTTAGTATTCTTATCTGACATGTTTGTGCTCGTTTTTTGTGTAAAGGTAAAATAAAAAAGCCCCTGATACACAGGGGCACACAAAAAAACAAAAACTATGAACAAACACTCAATACTTGTCTAAAATTGTCGAACCGCTTGATATCAAATCACAGCATAACATTTATCACGTACAGCGGTTTGGAAATAAATAAGGGGAGAACGAAATTACTTTCAATGACAAATAGCAAAATTTATTAATAAATAGCACTTTGTATTATAAGTAATTGTGACATTGCTTTTATAAAATAAAAATACAATAAAAAAGCCAGCTTGTCAACACATGCTGACTTTTTTTATTTAATTTTAGTATTATTT
>OMKD01000354.1 GCA_900299495.1 Sphingobacteriales bacterium | reverse complement strand
TGGAAACCCAAGTCCGGGAGTAGTTACCTTATCATGGACGAGTAACTCCGATCTGGTAAATGGTGCAACTATTCCAGATGGTACTACAATCTTTGAGATTTGTTTCGATGCAATTGGAGGTAATGGGGTATATCCTGTAGATTTCTCAAATACGCCGACTGCTATTGAAATTATTGACGCACTTACTACCAGTCCAATTGATCCATTGAATTTAGTTGCTGGTGAAGTTGAAATCAGTGACGGAATGGGTGGTGGAAATATGATAACACTTTCGGCTATTGATTATGTAGTTCCTCAGGGAGATCCTATATGTGTAAGTATTAATTCTACTGCATTTACGAATTTGGTTAATCTATCTTTTGAAGTAGAATATGATAATGATATTATTACTTTGGATTCCGTTACTAATATTCAGCTTGCAGGATTGACTTCTACTGATATTATAGATAATAATGGAGATATTCAGGTGAATTGGTCTAGTACCACTCCTGTGGACTTCTCTGGAGGTGCATTGTTTGATCTTTGTTTCACAGCTATAGGTGATGTAGGCGATATATCTGACATGGATTTTGATAATGCAAGTGCTACAGATACAGACGGTGTTGTTGAGGTATTCAATGAAGACGGATCTGTACAGATTGATTCTAATATCGATGGTTTTGCATTAATATTCTCTGATGAATATGTTGCATCCGGTGATAACTTCTGTATGGAATTATCTGTGAATGACTTCATTGACATGAATTCAATGCAGTTCTCTATCGAGTACGATCCAACCTTGATGGAGCTTACAGGTATGATTCCAGTGAACTTAGCAAACTTTAGTACAAATAATATAAATAATCCAAGTCCAGGTATCATCACATTGTCTTGGGATAGTCCAACACCTGCTGTTGGTACTACATTAGCAAATGGTGTTTCCATCCTTGAATTATGTTTCGATGCGATTGGGCCAAATTGTGTAGATACGGATGTAGAGATTGTAAATTCACCTACTTCTATCGAATTTTTGGATGTTGGTTTTAATATGATCACACTACAACAGTTTGGTGGATTTGTAAATATCTGTGATCTGGAACCTTTGACTATCATAATCGAAGAGATTACTGTTGATGAAGGTTCATCTGATTGTTTAGATGTAACTGTAGAAGGATTTGAGGGACTTGCAAGTATGCAATGGAATGTGCTATATGATATTGCAGTGATTAATAATATATCTATACAGAACTTTGGTCTAGATAATTTAAGTGCAGCTTCCTTTGGTTTAACTCCAGGAACGATTGCACTCTCATGGACTGCTCAAGATTTGATAAATGGGTCTACAGTTCCAGATGGTACTGTGATCTTTGAAATCTGTTTTGATGCAGTTGGTGAAGTAGGTGATGAAACACCAGTTGAATTTGATACGGATGCTCCTATCGAAATAGCAGATCCTGATTTCAACGTTTTACCTGATGCTTTATTAACACTTGAAGATGGGGAAGTTGAAATTGTGGTGGCATGTCCGGATATCTTTGTAGACCTAGAATCAATTACAGGTACATGTTTAAATGAATCTGTAGGTTCCATAGATATTACTCCGAGTGGTGGGGACGGAACGTTTACTTTTGAATGGTCAAATAATGAGACTACTGAGGATTTATCAGAGCTTGATCCTGGAATCTATTCTGTTACTGTATATTCTTGTGATGAAGCTGCTTTTGTAGAAGCAACATTCATGGTGCCTGGGTTCGATATACCTGTTATTAATAGTGTGACTATTCAGGATGTTGACTGTCATGGTGAGCCAACTGGTTCAATTGATCTTGATGTTTCATTCGGAACAATATTTGAGTGGAGTGGACCTAATGGGCCTTTCAATTCAGAAGATATTGATAACCTAGAAGCGGGTACTTATACGATTACTATTTCAAATGATGATGGATGTGAAATAACGGAAAGTTTTGAAGTAGGACAACCTGATGCACCAATTGAGATAACTGGTACTTCAACTCCAAACACAGGCTCAAATAATGGTTCTATTGATATTACGGTTTCAGGAGGAACAGAACCTTATACTTATTCATGGAGTGGACCTGACGGACCTTTCAGTTCAGAAGATATAGATAATCTTATTGGTGGAATTTATTCTGTTACGGTTACTGATGATAATGGCTGTACAGAGACATTTGAGATAGAAGTTGAAATTCCTATTGAAGTAAACATTATTGACTTTGCTAATATTTGTTTCGATACGGAAGGATTTATCCTTGCTGAGATTGAAGGAGGCCTTGCACCATTTACTATTGAGTGGTTATTGGACGGCACTATCATACCTAATGCGGATGAACTTGAATTAGTGATTTTAGATCCAGGTCAATATATCATTAACGTAACAGATGACTTTGGTAATATAGCTTCTGATACGGTTGACATTCAGGCAAATGATACGCCGATTGAATCTAATCTTGAGACGCAGAATACTACTGGCCTTGAATGTGATGGAGAAGCTTTGGTTAACCCAATGGGAGGAGCAGGATTCTTTAATACAGATTATACAATAACCTGGTCTAATGGAGATACAGGACAATTGGCGGATTCTCTTTGTGTTGGTAACCACGCTGTAACAATCACAGATCCTATTGGCTGTTTCATTATAGATACGTTTACCATTGAATGTGAGCCTCCATTATTGGTTGCTGATATGGTAGAAGTAGAAGATGCAAGTTGTTTTGGAGAGGATTCCGGCTCTATTTCAGTTACACTTTCAGGTGGTATGGATCCATTTGTATTCTGTCTAATTAACAATCTTGGAGATACCATTTCTATCAATAATAATTTAGACGGTACAATAACTTATTCGGATCTTTTTGCAGGAGATTATACAGTAAAAGTAACGGATAATTCACCTTGTGAAGAACAGACGATAGAAATACCGGTGACCATTGAACAGCCTGAACAGTTAGTTGTAACAGTTGATGAGGTTACTCCAGCTGCTTGTCCAATAGCAAATGGTTCAATTGATGTTACAGTAAATGGTGGAACACCAATTTATCAGTACTACTGGGAATTTGGAGCAAATACAATGGACCCAACAGGAGTAGCGGCAGGTACGTATGATCTAACGATCGTTGATGCAATGGGTTGTTTGGAAATCTTTACAGATTTAGTTGAGGTAGAATGTTTCCAAATACCTAATGTAAACTTAGTTGATCCACTTTGTATCAATAATTCAAATGGTGTTATTGAGATTGATGAACCGCTAACTGGAACAGCTCCATTTACTTATATTGTAGAAGATACTAATGGGGAATTAATTACCTCGTCAGCTACTAATACAATTACAGGTTTGGCTGCTGGTACATATGTTGTTTATGTTCAAGATTCTGAGGAAAATGAAACAAGTCCTCAGACAGTAACACTAGAAGCACAATCGATGTTAGAAGGTTCTTATTCGATCCTTTCAGACTTCAACGGATTTGCAAATCCATGTTTTGATAGTGAACTAGCAATGGTTGATTTAAGTGCAGCTTTGGGAGTAGGTACTTACGAGTTCTTTACTTGCGATTCAGTGCCTTTAGGAAATACAACTATTGATAATCTTGGAAGTGGAGAGCAATGTTTCTTTGTGCAAGATGCTTTGGGATGTACAGATACGATAACGGCAATGATTACTAGTCCTGAACAAATTACTGTAGTTGATCAGATTTTAGAAGAAGAATTATGCTTTGGTGAAGCAAATGGGGCAATTGAGTTAGTAGTTGAAGGAGGTGTTGAAGGTTATAGTTATCTGTGGGATGATGCTTCAGAGCAGACTACTCCAATTGCGGTAAATATAGGTCCCGGCTTGTATACTGTTGAAATCAAGGATGAAAATGATTGTACTGAATATTATACGATTACTTTAGGTGGACCAGAAGAAATTACAGGGTCACTAGTAGTTGTTGATTCAGGGGATGATGTTTGTTCCGGTGCGCTTGCGGTTGAGGTAGAAGGTGGAACTGCACCATATACCTATGAATGGTCTAATGGCGATACTCAGTTCGTAAGTAACGAATTATGTCCTGGTGATTATGCAGTTACTGTAACAGATGCAAATGGTTGTCCAATTACCCTTAGTGATGAGGTTAGAAATGAAAATGATGCTTGTTTATCATTTAGAAACGTGATTTCTCCGAATGGAGATGGATATAATGAATTCTTCTACATTCATTGTTTAGAAGATTTTACTGAAAATACTCTTGAAATTTATAACAGATGGGGATACCTGGTGTACTCCACGACTAACTACAATAATACATGGAATGGAAAAGACCAGGGTGCTGGTGTTGATCTTCCTGAGGGTGGTTACTTCTTTGTGCTGAAATATAGAGAGCAAGGAGCAGCCGAACTTAGTCAGATGAAAGGACATGTAACGATAATCAGAGAATAATCCAAAAACTGTTTAACACTCATAACAATGAAAAAGATAATATTATCCATAATGCTGATGGCATCAGTGCTTAGTGTAAAGGCACAGGATGAATCCGTATTCATGCATTACACCAATTCACCGACCTTAATTAATCCTGCACATGCTGGTTTTCAGGAACAGTTTCAGGCCTTGTTTAATTTTAGGAATCAGTGGACTACCTTTCCGGGATCTGCATTTACATATTCTGCTGGTTTAGAATCACCGATAGGTAAAGTGATGGGAGCAGGGTTTAGACTTTGGTCTGAGAATATAGCTTCTATAACTGCTTACAAAGTTCAGCTAGATTATGCCTTTAGGTATGAGATTAATAAGTTAGACTTGGCTGGTGGATTTTCAACTGCATATAAAACAGTACGACTAAATCCTTCAGAAATCGATAACACTTGGTTTGATGAAGGTGATCCTATTGCTATGGGTTATCTTGATGGAGAACCTATCTTTGATGCTACTTTTGGTTTATTTGGAAAGTATAATGATAAGACATCTGTAGGTGTTACCTTTCCTAGTTTGGTAGTTCGAAAATTGAACTCAATTGAGGAAAATGAGCAAATGAATTTCTTTAGCTTTTATACGGTATATCTTGCTCAGGAATTATACATTCAGGATTACAATGTGACCATAGAGCCTAGCATATTATTACGTAAGATTAGAAATGGTGCTCATACAATAGATATAAACTTTAAAGGCGGATTTCTAAATGAGAAACTTGTTGGAGGGTTGTCCTACAGGATTCCTCTGGAGGATGATCTTTCCATATCTAATGGTGCAGCAGGTATATTGCTAGGTACAGACTTTGATAATATTACATTATACTATTCTTATGATATATCACTCTTGCCGTTCCAAGGGTACAATGCCGGGGGGCATGAGATATCATTCCGATTAAAATTTACAGAACCTAAATAACAAAAAGCGGCTTCGATTACGAAGCCGCTTTTTGTTTGTATAGAGGGTGACTTTTACTTGTAAATCAAGGTTTTAGGGTGTAAATACCAAGATTGGTGTATGTGATTAAGCTTAATAAAAATCTAATTTGAGTGTCTAACAATTGTATAGAACACTAATACATGATTTTTTTAACTATGGACATTACATTCTAGGGAAAGCAAGACTATTAGGCGTAAGCTTATAGCCTTGCTTTTTCTTTTGTGTAAATCTAAACTAAATTTTTTCTCATGAAACAATTAAAGTACGTAACATCCCTAGTGGCGTTCATGATGCTAATGTTCCTCGGAACTTCTTCATTTGCCCAGAGTGGATTTACAGGTGCAAACTTGTTATCTGATAAGCAAATGAACACTGATGGTGTTGTGCTTGTAGATGACAACACCGCTATCGAGGTACTTACACAGAATTCTAAGGACATCTATGTTGCTCCTACGAACTCTGACCTTGAAGAGGCTACTAATGCTATTAAAGTTGATTACTATGTGTATTTGGCTGAAGTTGTAACATCCGGAGTGGGTATTAAGACAGCTTTAGAAGGTTCAGCTAATCAACTGAATTCTCTAATCAATAGGTTCAAAGGTGGACTCGGAGTAGATGCTCTGATTATCTACAATGAGACCCTAGATCTTCTTGAACAATAAAATAATATTCACTCATGAAAAAGTTAATTAAACAATTATTTGTTGGGTTTAGCTTCTTGTTTGCCTTGTTGTCCACCAATCTTGTTGTGGGACAGGCAACCTTGACTTTAGACTGGACAACTGGTGCTTGGGCAAATGAGCCTGGGTACGAAATAGTACAGGCAAGTACAGGTGCTGTAGTTGCTTGTGAACAAACATACGGTGCAACTCCTGTCGACGTTACAATTACTGTAGCTGAGGACGAGCTTTACATCGTATATGGTTATGATGGTTGGGGAGACGGATGGAACGGTGCAGATTTAGATGTACTAGCTTCAGGTGTTTCTTTAGGAACTTATGCCTTAACCAACGGAGGTTCTGGTAACTCATGTAACGGAGTTTTCTCAGGTGGAATAAACCTTGGGTCATTCTTTGTTGCAGCTCCTTGTGACATCACATGTCCTGCTGACATTACAGTAGATAACGACCCTGGTGTTTGTGGTGCTGACGTAACAGTACCTCTTGCAACTGTTGGTTCTTCTTGTGAAGGTGCATTCGAGTATGATAATGCAACAACAGGAGTAGTTCCTTTCAATTTCAACTTTACTGGTATCATTACTACTCCAGGAACATTATCTGGAGCTCTTAGTGTTGTTGGTGATGTTGATCTTGATATTGAGATAGTAGGTGATTTCGGATTTTTCACAGAAACATTTACTCTATTTGGACCTGATGGTTCAACAGTTTTCAGTCAAAGTTCTGCTACTCCTGGTGACTGTAATACAGGTAACTGGACAGCTTCTGTAGCTGAAGCAACTTGGAATAACTGGGTTGCAACTTATGGCTCAAATTTAACATTCACTTCTGGAACTGATGCAGATGTGGATAATATTTGTTCTTCTTCTTTCTGGCAGCTTGATGCAGCTATGCCTACATCGGCTATTCCATTCACTAATGATTATAATAATGGAATCGATGCTTCAGGATATTATCCTGTAGGTGAGACTGTAGTTACTTTCACTACTTTCAGTGGTGGTTTCCCTTCAACTTGTCAAACTTCTGTAACTGTAGTTGATGCTGAGGCTCCTGTATTTGATCCTTGTCCTTCTGACATGATTTTCAATCTTGATCCAGGTCTTTGTGGAACTATCATTTCTTATGAAGTAGATGCTTCTGACAACTGTCCTCCATCATCTAATTTCTATCAGATTGGTAATCCATCTATTACTCAGGCTATTAACTGTAATAACTGGGGTGCTGGTATTACTAACCTGAACTACCACTACAGAACATTCTCTTATCCTGCTAGTTCTATTGAGAACTTTGATGGTATCAATATAGCTATTGGTCAGGATCCAGGTGGTTTTGATTTAATTGTACGTGTTTTTGAACTTGATGGCTCATTCCCTGGTGGTTCTACAACTCTATTAGCTCAAGGATCTGCTGGATCAACTCCTGGTGGTAATAACTACTTCCTAGATGTAGCATTTACTTCTTCAGTTCAGGTTGCTCCTGGTACTACTTTATTACTAGAGGTTGAGACTCCACAAAGTAACGGTGGTGCATTTGGTTTAGGATATGGACCTGGTAACGATCCTTGTTGGATACAGTCTACTCCTTGTGGTGCATCTTCTCCAACTGCTGTTGGTGCTTTAGGTCTTAGTACTGGTTTGATTTTCGGAGTAAATACTTCAAATCCTCCAGTAGCTATCGTAAGACTTGATGCTGTTCCTTATACTAGTGGTGATGAGTGGCCAATCGGTGTTTATGACATTTCTTATGAAGCAACGGATGCAGTTGGTAATGCTAGTCAGTGTAACTTTAATATCACTGTTAATGAGTATGCTAACCCTACAGCTACTTTAGCTTGTAATGATAACGTAGAAATTGCTCTTCCTGCATCTGGATCAACTGAAGTTGGTGCTGATATGATTCTTGAAGGTGGTCCTTACGGATGTTATGATGATTACGAAGTAGAGGTTGATGGTAATGGTAATACAGTTGATTGTGATGACGTAGGTTCTACACTTTCTGTATTAGTTACTGACCCTGATACAGGTAACTCTTGCTTCGGTCATATTACTATAGTTGATAATATTGATCCGCAGATTGAGTGTAGTGATTTTGCTATTACTTGTACTTATGATATTGACGATCTATTAGAAGGTACAGTTATCGGTAATACAGCTAACCTTGAGAAAGGTCCTCAGCCTACATATGATAACTCTTCTGTAGACTTTGAATTTGAACTTAGTGCAGGTCCTTCTGCTTTGGTTCAAGATGTAACGGTTGATCTTGACATTTCACATACTTGGGTATCTGATTTAGCTGTAACACTTACTTCACCTTCTGGTACAAGTGTAACGCTATTTGCAGGAGCTTGTGGTCTTAGTGATGATATACTTGCAACATTTACAGATGCTGGTGCTCCACTTGCATGTGGTGGTACTCCTGTAATCGCAGGTGATGTTCAGCCTTCTTCTCCATTTGCTGCTTTCGCAGGGGAAGGTGCTTCTGGTACTTGGGTACTTACAATTGCTGATAACTTTGGAGCTGATCCAACAAATATCAATGCGCTTGGACTAAATATTTCATATGAATCAACTTATTCTGGTCCTGTAGTAACAGAGGCTTGTGATTATGATGTAACTATGGAATCTGTTGAAGCAGCTGGTGATTGTGATGGTGATGCTGGAACTATTTTCAGACAATACACTGTAACTGATGCATCAGGAAATACTGCATCATGTGTTGAAACAATAACTATTATTCGTCCTACACTTTCTGACGTAGCTGTACCACCTAGTTATGATGGTGAAGATGCTGCTATGCTTGATTGTTCAGGTGCTGGTTGGGATACTAACGGTAATGGATATCCAGATGTTGAAGAAACAGGTGGTCCAACTATCGATGGTCAGCCATTCGAAAATGGTTCTTCTTGTAACATTTCTTCTACTTATGAAGATGTTGTTATCGATATCTGTGCTGGTTCTTACAAAGTACGTCGTGAGTGGTTAGTAATCGACTGGTGTACTGGTGAGGAGGTTGAATACAACCAGCTTATCAAAGTTATGGATACTACTGGTCCAGATGTAAATGAACCAACAGGTGCTATTACGATCGAGGTGACTGCTGGTGGTGCTGACTGTACTGGTGATATTGCTATTGCTCCACTTCTAGTAAATGGAGATGATTGTGCAGGTACTGATGAAAGTACATATGAGACTGAAATCTGGACAACTGATTTCGTTCTTCTAGAGACTGTTGCTGGAAACGGTGGTGTATTCTCTGGATATGATCTTACTGATATTAATCCTGCTAATAATAACAACGCACAATACTTTATCAGACATACATTTGATGACAACTGTGGTAATGAAACTCAGGTTCTTTACTTGATTACTGTTGTTGACAAAGTAGCTCCAACTGCTGTATGTGATGAAATCACTGATGTAGCACTTAACTCTGCTGGTGAAGCAGTTGTATATGCTGAAACATTTGATGATGGTTCATATGACAACTGTGGTGATGTATACGTATACGCTGCAAGAATGCCTTTCGCAGGTTATCCTATGGCTGCATTGAACTTCTATGATGCTGTAACATTTGACTGTTCAGATGTTGATGGTTCTCATATGGTAGTTATGTTAGTATTAGACTTCGAGCCAGAAGACTTCTACTTCCTAACTGATGCAAATGGTGACCAATACCTAGGTGGTTATAACCTAAGTACGCCGGCATTCAATGGTTCTTGGAACGCTTGTATGGTAGAGGTAGAAGTTGAAGATAAACTAGCTCCTTACCTAGCTGTACCTGGTAATCTTGAAATTTCTTGTGAAGCATACTACGCAGACGTAGCTGCTGAGCTAGATGCTGGTAATGGTGCTATCCTTGATGATATGTTCGGTACTGCTGTATTCGGAGATAACTGTGAGGCACTAGATGATTATTCTTACACTTACGGTGTAGATCAGTGTGGTGTTGGTTCAATCACTCGTTCTTGGACAGTGAATGATCCTTCAGGTAACGGTCCTGTTTCTGGAACACAAACAATTTCTATCTACCACGTATCTAACTGGTCGATCTCATTCCCTGGTAACTTAGACGCAACTTGTGTTGATGGTGAATTACCAGACTTTGGTCAACCAACTATTTCAGGTGATGATTGTGAAATGATTGCTGTATCTCATACAGATATTCAATATGATGTAGTTCCTGATGCATGTTACAAGATTGTGCGTGAGTGGTCTGCTATCAACTGGTGTACATACCCAGATGAGACTGCAGTAACTGCTACTCAAGTAATCAAGGTAACTGATAACGAAGCTCCTATCTTCGATGTAGAAGATTTCACAGTTGAAATTACAGAAGCTGATTGTGATGCTGCTGTAACTCTACCGACTCCAGACGTAACTGATTGTTCTGATGACATTACAATCTCTACATCTTCAGATCTTCCTGCAGGTGAAGCTGGTCCTGGTACATATACAGCTACTTATACAGTATCTGATGGTTGTGGTAACTATAGCTACGATGTAATTACTATTACAGTAGTAGATGCTAAGAAGCCAACTCCATACTTAACTGATGAGTTAGTAACAGAGATTATGCAAACAGGTATGACTCAATCTATCAATGTTAATGACTTTGATATAGGTTCATTCGATAACTGTTCAGGCGTAGTATTAAGCTACTCTCCAGACGTGAATGATACTGAGAGACAATTTACTTGTGATGATCTAGGTAACAATACTCTAGAAGTATGGGTAACTGATGATGCTGGTAATCAAGATTTCGCTACAGTTACTCTAACTGTACAAGATAACATGGGTGTATGTGCTCCTGCTCCACTTACTGTAGCTGGTGCTCTATCTACTCAGAATGATGAGGGTATTGAAGATGCTCAGGTTGATATCAACTCTGGTTTATTCAACCAGTTGACTGATGCTACTGGTGCATTTAGCTTCGATCTTCCAGAAGGTGGTGACTACTCTGTAGTACCTAGCTTGGATGCTGATGCGGATAATGGTGTAACTACTTATGACATCGTTCTTGTAACTCGTCATATCTTAGGTATTGCTCCATTTACAAGTCCTTACCAGATGATTGCAGCGGATGCAAACAATACGAATACAGTAACTACTCTTGATGCAGTTGCAATTCGTAAGGTAATTCTTCAGATTGATGATAGCTTCCCTAACAATACATCTTGGAGATTCGTTGATGCTGATCACGTATTTACTGATGTATTGAACCCATGGGGATTCCCTGAGGTTGTAAATATCAACAACCTTGCTGATGCTCAGATCGATGTTGATTTCACTGGTGTTAAAGTTGGTGATGTTAATGGATCTGCTCAAGCTAACTTCATGAGTCCTGCTGAGAATCGCACAGACAGATCTATCCAAATCAATGCTGATAACGAGCTTGTAAAAGCTGGTCAAGATGTAACAGTAACATTTACATCTGATGCTCAGGTGTCTGGATACCAGTTTACGCTTAACCACGAAGGTCTTGAGTTGATTTCTATCAACGAAGGGTTGGCTAAGGCTGAGAACTTTGGAATTATGAGTGGAGCTATCACTGCGAGCTGGAATGATATGGAGATTCGTAACCTTGCTGGTGACGAGTTATTCAGTGTAACATTCAAAGCAAACGCTGATGTTCAACTAAGCGATGTATTATCTATCAATTCTAGATATACTGCAGCTGAGGCATATACTACTCAAGGAATTGAGTCTGTAGAGCTTTCTTTCAACGGAAAAGCTGGTGCTTCATTTGCACTTTACCAAAACGAGCCTAACCCATTCAAGGGTGCGACAACTATCGGTTTCGAAATGGCGAATGCTGGTAAAGCAACGTTGTCTATCATGTCTGTTTCTGGTCAAACTCTTAGAGTTGTTGATGGTAACTATGGTGCAGGTTATAACGAGGTAATCGTTAAGGACCTTAATGCAACAGGTGTACTATACTACACACTAGAAGCTGATGGATTCACAGCAACCAAGAAAATGATTATCATCGAGTAAAATAATTGTTGGAAGAGGGACTAAACCTTCCTCCTCCATTATTTGATAATAATCGGTTTTTGGGTAGCCACTCCTCTTTAATTAGAGGGGTGGCTTTTTTATTTTTATTCAAATGACTAGAAAGGAACTTTTTAGGAAGTTTTAATTTATATAAAAAAATACTATATTTAATAAACATCCAAATTAAGTGCTAAAAATAGGCACATTGAACAATCCAAAATTAAGATCCTTATGAACCTGAAACCACTCTTTAGGCTTGTCATCTATTCTAGTGATAAAGTCAATTTTCAACTTTTTTAAAGTACTAATTTGAAGTATCACAAATGATTGTGCTTATTCGATTATACTTTCCCATTTACATTATAATCCTAAAATTAATTTGACATGCTACATTCAAAAACTTTTCCAAAGCAAACTGCTTTTGGATACTCCCGACAATCTATCCCCAGTTTTTCATTAACGAAAAAATTATTAAAATTTATTCTTTTTATCCTAATTAGCTTTATTGCCTTGAATTTGATCAATGCTCAATCGGCTATGAGTTATATTCCTGATACAGACTCTGTTTGCAGTATTTGCGAAGAAGGGGATTTTGTGCAGGAAAAGGATGCCTTCTCCTTTTGTTTAAAAGAGTCTGCCTTCGCTGCGGTTATTTTCATGGACATAAACGGTAAGGTTTTAAGAACTATTCGAGATGAATTTGATGAAGGTATTAATACAGTAAGCCTTTCCGAATTTAAAGGCCAAGGAGTACTTTTCTATACATTAGAGCTGAGAGGCTATTCGAAAACGAGAAGTGTTAACTTGTTATAAAATAAGAGAGGCAATCAAAATGATTGCCTTTTTTTTATTCTAATAATATGATATTCAGTTATTTATTTATATTTGCACTTCAATTTAGAGAAGTGTTCAGCCCAATGATGCTACCCTAAACATCAAGGGCTATATTCCATCCCTCACATTCCACTATTCAATCATTACCTATTATTAATCACTGGAGTGGCTAGTAAATCATCTTAAGAACACTGTTCTAGTTGGATTTTTTAATACTCAATCTCACAACATGAAACGAATTAGTAATTGTTCTAATTCAGCTCCAACCTTGTTGGGCTGTAAGATGCTTGATTTTAAACAATTCGGTCTTTTTCTTTTACTGTTAGCAAGTGTGCAGTTCAATGCACAATCGCAGAATAGTACCTCAAAGAACCAAACACTTTTAGAAGACCTTTCGCAGTTACATACTCCACTTACCACTACCGATTCTAGTCGTTTTTATGTGCGTTCAGCTATCGGTGAACCTTGGACACAAACAAACCAGTATTCTAATGTTGGTATTATGGATGCTGTATTTGGAACAGGGGGATGGACTCAGGCCTATTTTGAGTCTACTAATATCGAGGAACTGTTCGGTGAGGATGTCTCAATTATATTTATTGATGGGGGTGATGATGGCGCCATTGCCTTTCAGGAATTCCTAAGTACCTATAAAGAGCAAATAGAAGATTGGGTTTCCGATGGTGGACGGCTTTTGTTGAATGCTGCACCTAATGAGGGTGGGGATATTCAATTTGGTT
>OMKD01000353.1 GCA_900299495.1 Sphingobacteriales bacterium | reverse complement strand
GTTGGCAACCAAGCCAAATCTCCTGAACCATACACCCATGATGATGAAAAAGTAAGTCTTCTATTGATCTCCCACATAGCAACCACAGATATATCATGTCTTCGATCATAACGAGGAGCAAAATAATTTCTTCCTTCACCAAAGTAGCCATTAGGATCTACAGGTACAAAATCACCTCGCTTAGTCCAAGCTAAGGTGTAACCAATCCAACCGGTAAACTTACCTTCACGCTTTTCAAGCCCCAACTCTGTTCCATAGCTATACCCTTTTCCAATCGCAAACTCCTGCTCCAGGTTTTGATTAGCAAAAAGCTCTGCCCAATCCACAAAATCAACCTGATTATCTAACCACTTATAGTAGTATTCATTAGTAAGTAGTAATTTATCCCAAAGCTTAAACGTTGCACCAACAGCTACCTGATCAGAACGCTGTGGTTCAATCTGAGCGGTAGAAGGATACCAAATATCTGTAGGCAAAGAAACCCCTGAAGAAGCTACCAAGTGCAAATACTGCTTCATTCTTGCATAAGAACCTTTAAGAGATACATTCTCTGTAAGAATATATCGCGCAGCTAACCTCGGCTCCAGGCCACCATATAATGTATTGTCATTTGAAAAGGCGCTTAGTCTTAGACCTCCGTTTAAACGCAGTCGCTCACTAACATCCCATTCATCTCCGATATATGCACCGAATTCCATTCCATCAAAATCACTTCCAGAATTAAAGCTGATACTGCCATCATCTGAACCTGCCTGTAATCGGCCTACTTCAAACTGATGATAAGTAGCCCCTATACCATACCTTAACGTATGTCTGTTATTTGGAGCCCAATAGAAATCAGACTTCAAATTCAAATCCTTGATTCTTGATCCAACTTCAAACGAGAATCCAGTAACTTCATTCGTTATTGAATATTCATAATCCGAGAAGGTCAAAGTAGTATTTGAGAATAGCTTAGGATTGAATTGATGATTCCACCGGGCAGTACCTGTAGCATTACCCCAACCAAAATTAAAATTGAAGAAATCAGATTGGAAATTAAACACATCTCTACCAAAGTATCCACTCAAGTATAATCTGTCTTTATCGCTCAAATCAAAATTGATCTTCGTATTCAAATCATAGAAATAATATCCAGGTATTTGAACCGCGTCTGGATCATCTGCATTAGAATCATTGATTGCGTTAGTAATAAGATCAAAATAAGTTCTCCTTCCTGAAACAATAAATGATGACTTATCTTTTTTGATGGGTCCCTCAAGCGTTAGTTTAGAGGAGATAATACCTATACCGCCGGCACCTGAAAACTCCTTTTTATTCCCCTCTTTTAATTTCACATCAATCACCGAAGACAGACGACCGCCGTATTGAGCGGGAAACCCTCCCTTGTACAATTTCAAATCTTTTACCGCATCCGTATTAAAAGTGGAAAAGAATCCAAATAAATGGGAAGCATTGTAGATAACTGCCTCATCTAAAACTATTAAGTTCTGATCACTACGACCACCACGTACATATAGACCAGTGGAACCTTCCGAACCAGATGGTATACCCGGCTTTAGCTGAATCGTTTTTAGAATATCACTTTCACCTAATAATACAGGTATCATTTTTGCCTCTTCTGGATTTAAGGTTTCCACACTCATTTCTGTAGACTTCAATGCCTCATTAAATGAGTTGGCCTTAATAACTACTTCCTTCAAAGCAACTCCTGTACCCAGCTCAATATCTAAAGAGTATTCCGGCTGAACCTTAATTCTATTGATTTGATTTTGAAAGCCTACATAACTCATTTCTACTGAAATTGAATCTGTAAGTACATTATCTAGAGTAATTGAGTAAAATCCATACTCATTAGTTATGGTACCAGTTTCCAATTCTGGAACAAACACTGTTGCACCAATAAGCGTTTCCCCATTTCCTCCATCCTTAACAACCCCACTTAAGGTCATTGTGGTCTGCGAAAAACTCACTAATCCTATTAAGGAGAGAAGAACAGCGAAAAGACCTTTTTTCATAATTTAAAATTTGGGTGATTTCATGAATAAATTTCAAAACAAAAATAAGCTATGATAATCGCCGAAAAATTAACAAAAGTAAATTTTGCCTAAACTTAATTTCGACCAATAGGATTCAGAATCGATAAAGAGACTTATCTTTGCCACCAATTCAACGATTTAGACCTATCGTTGGTTAATTAGAGAAGCATATTTTTTAAATAAAAGATTTATACCGTGAGTAATAGCATAAAATTCGATGCTGATAAAGCACCTAAACCTGTTGGTCTGTATCCACATGCCAGAAAAGTAGGAAACCTTTTATTTTTATCGGGTATAGGACCGAGAGACCCTGAGACGGATGGAGTGCCTGGATTGGAATTAACTAAGGGTGGCAATTATGCTAGCTTTGACTTTGAAGCACAATGTCATTCTGTTTTTCAGAATGTAAAAAAAGTATTGGAAGCTTGTGGTGCTAAATGGGAAGACTTGGTAGATGTAACGGTATTCCTTACGGATATGAAAAGAGACTTTTCAACATACAACAAAGTTTATGCTGAATATTTTAAGGATAATCAACCGTGTAGAACGACATTAGGAATTGACAGTTTGCCAACTCCTATTTGTATTGAACTAAAATGTATAGCTGTAGTTGAAGACTAATTAAGAATAAAAGGCGCGATAAGGTGGAATTCTGGAATTCTGACTTTGAAGCGCCTGAATTCTTCTTGAGTTTCCATGATATAATGCCCTTTCATTCGACCAATTGGTGTTTCAATAGGAGACCAGGAAACATAAACATGTTCCTCACCAGGTCTCAAAACAGGTTGTTGACCAATCACTCCGTCTCCTTCAACAACTCTTACCTCAGCAAGACTATTTTTAATTTCCCAAAAACGACTTAGCAGCTTAACTGTAAACGGGCTATTATTCGTAATCTTTACCCTGTAGGCAAAGATATAGCTGTCATCAACAGGTCTTGACTCACCGAATTGATAAAAAGCATCTACGCGCACAGTTATACCCTGAGTTGTAAGTAAATTCATACACAGACATTTACGAATCCAAAAAGTTGGATGCAATTTTTTCTGCATCCTGTTTTGCGATGTCCAATTCGTCGTTTATTAAAACTACATCAAAATCTTGAGAATATTGCAATTCCTGGTCTGCCTTTTCGATTCTTTTCTGCAAACTGGCCTCACTTTCAGTGTTTCTATCCCTTAATCTTTGGAAAAGCACCTCCTTAGAAGGAGCCATAACAAAGACTGTCAAGGCTTTATCTCCATAAATCTTTTTGAGATTCATTGCACCAATCACATCAATATCAAAGATTATACACTTACCTAAAGACCAAATTCGCTCGATTTCAGATTTTAGCGTACCGTAAAATTGATTCGCATAGACCTCTTCCCATTCGGCAAAGGCATCCTCCTCAATTTTAGCTTTAAAACCTTCAACCCCTATGAAATAATAATCTTTGCCATCAGTTTCATTGGGACGCCCCTCTCTGCTTGTCGCAGAAACAGAGAAGGCAAGATCTGAACGATTTAACAATAAATGTTTAACCAAAGTTGTCTTTCCTGCACCAGAAGGCGCTGCAAATATTAAAAGTTTCTCCATCACAAAAATCTTACAACACGTTTGAAACCTGTTCTTTTATTTTTTCTAGCTCATCTTTCATGTGTACAACTAAACGCTGAATATCTGCTGAATACGCTTTTGCTCCCAGCGTATTTATCTCTCTACCTATTTCCTGAGCAACAAAACTGAGCTTCCTTCCTTTTTGTACATCCTTTTTATCCATGATCTCCAAGAAGTAGACACAGTGCTGCCCAAGACGCACTTTCTCTTCATTGATATCGATCTTTTCTAAATAGTAAAGAATTTCCTGCTCAAATCTATTTTTATCAACAGTCTCGTTATTAACAAATTCCGTAAAGGCATTCTCTAAACGAGCAACTACTTTTTTCTTGCGCTCTGCTTCAAAAACTTCAACCTGTGGAAGGGTATCCTGAATGGATTTAATACGCATCTTTAAGTCACTTCCCAATGCTTCACCTTCCGTATGCCTGAAATTATTCAATTGATCTATTGTTCTTTTAAGCAAAGCCTGAATCTCTTTCCACTCATTCTCATCCAACTCACTACTTCCTGCTTTTAGGACATTTGGAACCCTAAGAACAGCCTGGATAAGATCACCACCTTCATAATCGGACTCAGATGATAGTCTTTTCAATTCCTTGATATACCTCTTAAACAAACGATCATTGATTACAGAGTCCTCATCGTTCTGTAGATATACAAGATCAACACTCAATTCAAATTTTCCACGAAAACAATTATCCGTTATCAACTTCTTGATTGCATGCTCCTTTGATTTTAGGTTGTTTGGCAATTTCATCCTTAGATCCAGAAACTTGCTGTTCAATGACTTCAATTCGATATTAACATCAAACTTCTCATTGGTTTCGTTTAATCGACCATAGCCGGTCATTGAATGTATCATATTTTTTAGATCAATTGTTGAAAAAAGGCTTTCAGTAAAGCGTAGTTAATAAGCAACAAATATACAAATACTACGCTATAAATGAAGTTAGACCGAATTCAAACGTAATTACAAAAACTTTTATAAAAGTACCTGATAATGAATAAACAAAGACATATTAACCAAAGGTCTTTATTTCAGGTACTTAAATAATGATTTTTTTGTATTTTGAGCTATACAAATCTGATAAACAGCATTTTTTAATTTTATTTGGTTGCAATAATTTTCTTTTTTTAAAAAAAATACGAAATTTGCATCCGCTTTTAAAAAAAGCAAGCATTATTTACAACTATCTACAAATCAATTAAATACCAATGAGGAAAGCAGACTTGGTTACCGCAATCTCTGAGAAAACAGGTGTACAAAAGGTAGACGTATTAGTTACCCTTGAAGCCTTTTTCAAAGAAGTAAAGAATTCCCTGTCGGAGGGAGAAAATGTGTACATCCGTGGCTTTGGTAGCTTTATCATCAAGAAAAGAGCTCAGAAGGTCGGTCGTCACATCAAGAAAAATGAAGCTATAGTTATTCCAGCACACTATATCCCTTCATTCAAACCTGCGAAAACATTTGTAGACCAGGTTAAGGAAAATGTTCCAGTTGAAGAAGAAGTTGGTGCTTAATTACCAACCTAAACAATTAACTCAATTGCTTTATGGGTAAGAATCAAGTAATAGCACTAGTTGTTGCAATAGTTGCTGTGATAATTTTTTATCTGGGCTGCGACAATTTATCCCAATCTCAACAAAGAATTAACGAAACCCGTAAAGGATCCCTTGTTGCTACAGACATTCAGAATCTTTTGAACAAAGCAAAAGATGAGATGTCAGAAACTAACAGGGGAGAAATTTCCGCGTTAGAATCCATAGTTAGAAATTCCGCTTCGGATACTTTAGCTATGCTTTCTAACCTGGAGAAATTATCAGCCAGCTGGTTCCAATTTGGACACGCAGAAATTGCTGGGCATTATGCAAAAGAAATTGCTAGCATCAAACAAGATGCAGGCAGTTGGGAAATTGCAGGAACAACATTTGTACTTTGCTTACAGAAAAGTGATGATCCAAAGATCAGAACCTTTTGTAGCACGAATGCGGTTACAGCCTTTGAAAACGCAATTTCGGAAGATCCAAAGAATGTTTCGCACAGAATCAATCTAGCACTTTGCTATGTTGAGGAACCGCAAAGAGATAACCCTATGCGAGGTATCCTTATGCTAAGAGAGCTTTCGGAAAACTATCCGGATAATCCTTCAGTAAGATATCAGCTAGGAAGATTGGCCGTTATGACTGGACAATTTGAGAAAGCAATTGAAAGACTGGAAAGCGCATACACACTAAGTCCTGACGATAAAAGAATCGTTTGCTTGCTTGCAGATACCTACCAAAAGGTTGGCAATTCGCTTAAATCTGAGGAATTTGCAAAAAAATGCACGAATTAATCAGAGAGTTTTAGTATATTTGCATTCATTTATGAAAGAAAATGCCCTTTGGGTAATTATTGAGATATTAAAAGATTTTTGTTATGCCTTGTGGAAAGAAAAGGAAAAGACATAAGATTGCAACGCACAAAAGAAAAAAGCGTTTACGCAAAAACCGTCATAAGAAGAAGAAATAATTCAAAATAGCAAAAACCCGACTAGTCGGGTTTTTGTGTTTAACTTTCAGCGCTCTACCTTAAGAAGATTATTGTACATTTTATTGGGGTTCAGAAGTCAGTTTTCTACTTTATATAAACAAACGCTTCAGTCTGTTTCTATAAAGACTTTTTTATTTTTCGAGACTTCAAAACTCTATTTAATCCTTCCTCCTGCTACGTAATCTTCACTATACAGCGCTTAAATCTTATTACGTGGAAAAAGAACTAATAATTAATTCCACGCCTACTGAAGTTGAGATTGCCCTTTTAGAAGATTCTAGATTGGTTGAACTACACAATCAGAAAACAAACACCAACTTCTCGGTAGGCGACATATTCCTAGGAAAGGTCAAAAGACTAATGCCAGGATTGAATGCGGCTTTTGTTGACATCGGTCATAGTAAAGACGCTTTTCTGCATTATACTGACCTTGGCCCAAGACTTAACACCCTTCAAAAATTTGCTTCTGATACCTTAGAAGGAAAGCAAAAAACCCATTTGCTTGATAACTTCGAGATACTTCCAGAAATAAATAAAAATGGTAAGATCGACCAGGTACTTCAAAAGAGACAAAACGTTCTTGTCCAAATACTGAAAGAACCCATCGGTACCAAAGGCCCGAGATTAAGCTGTGAAATAACAATTCCAGGAAGATATATGGTACTTACACCATTCAATGATGTAATTGCCATATCAAAAAAAATCTCCAACTCGGAAGAAAGAAAACGTCTTAAAAAACTAATCGAAAGTATCAAGCGTAAAAACTTTGGTATAATCGTTCGTACAGCAGCAGAAGGCAAGAAAGTTGCAGATCTTTATGAGGAACTTAAACTCATGGAGGCTAAATGGGAGGAGATCTCTAAAAAACTAAAAACGGCAAAGCCGCCAACCAAGCTCCTTGATGAGCTGGATAAGGCTTCCAGTATTCTAAGAGATATCCTTAATGATGATTTTAATAAGATTGTTGTTAATGACCCTCAACTCTTTCTAAATATCAAAGCCTATTTGCACAACTTTGCACCAGATAAACTTAATATAGTTAGTCACTATAAAGGGAGAGCGCCTATATTCGAAAGCCATAATGTAACCAAACAAATTAAATCTTCGTTTGGTAAAACTGCCACTATGTCCAGTGGTGCATATTTGGTTATCGAACACACGGAAGCTATGCACGTGATCGATGTGAACTCAGGTCACAAAATGTCTACCAATAATCAGGAGGATGCTTCCTTAAAAGTAAATCTTGAATCTGCTAAAGAAATTGCAAGACAATTAAGACTTAGAGATATTGGTGGTATTATCATTGTCGACTTTATCGACATGAGAAATAAAGATCATAAATCACTTTTACTTAAAGAAATGCGCAAGTTCATGTCAATGGACAGAGCTCAGCACACTATTCTTCCTTTAAGTAAGTTTGGCTTGATGCAAATTACTCGTCAACGTGTAAGACCTGAAGTTAAGATCAATACTGCAGAAGTGTGTCCTACATGCAACGGTACAGGAAAAATCAATGCATCAATCTTGTTAACGGATGACATAGAACGAGATATCAGATTTATCAGACAATCTCATCCAAATACAAAATTAACCCTAAAGGTACACCCATTCATTTTTGCATTCCTGAAAAAAGGATTGCCATCGATGCAGATGAAATGGATGTTTAAAAATTATAAGTGGATCAAAATTGAAGAAGATTCAAACTTCCACATCAATCAGTATGCGTTCTTTGACAATCACGAGGACGAAATCAAATTAAACTAAAAAATCCTGTCTGAACATTCAGACAGGATTTTTTTATGGACATCCACAGCTAGAAGTTTTACAAGCCACTGCAGAGAACAATAAAAGAATTAAGAATATCTTTATACCGATTGTAAGAATTTTTCTCATCATTTAATCCATTTAAGGGAATAATCAATTATTGACTTCGTGAATATACTATTTACAATTCTAAATTGGGGTTTAGGTCATGCAGTAAGATGCATTACACTAATCGATCACCTTAAAAATAACGGACACAAGATTAGTATTGCCTCTGATGGTATTGCACTAGAATTTCTAAGAAAGGAATTTCCAAATCTAGCTTTCTATGAACTACCAGCCTATGATATAAAATACAAATACCATTTCATGCCTTTGAATATTATAGAAAAAACACCCCAACTAATTAAATGCATAATCAAGGAAAAAAAAGCAGTGGATAAAATCACTCAAAACAATCAAATAGACCTAATCATCAATGATAACCGATTAGCTTGCTATCATAAAAGTATTCCGTCAGTATATATAACCCACCAATTAAATGTACCCGCACCCAATCGAATACTTCATAAAATCACCAACCTAGGGCATCAATATTTCATTAACAAATACGACTACTGCTGGATACCAGACTTTGCAAATGAAAATAATCTTGCCGGATCTATTAGTAAATCAAAAAAGATAAAACCACCAATAAAATACTTGGGACCTTTGAGTAACATAAGGCTAGAAAATACAGAATCAAGACTCCCACTATTGGTTGTACTTTCAGGGCCTGAGCCCCAAAGAAGTTATCTGGAAAACAAGATCATTAATCAGGCCTCTGAACTAGATAAAGAAATCCTACTTATAAGAGGAACAAACACGAAAAGAACCTTTAATAATCAGAATTCTAATCTGAGAATACTTGACCTGGTTAATCGAAAAGAGTTGACTGCTTTAATGGAACAGGCACAAAAAATCATCTGTCGTTCTGGATATACCTCCCTCATGGATTTCTATCTAAATCCTAAACTACTGTATTTTATTCCAACACCAGGTCAATGGGAGCAGGAATACCTGGCTGAGCATTGGCAAGAGTACATGGGCGTACCCTATTCCTCTCAAAAGGAATTTAGGTTAAAAGAAGCTTATGAGCAGGCTAGTGTGCCTAAAATTAATCGTGAAAAACAATCCTTCAAAAAAGAAGTTGATGACTTCATTAAAAGGATCAAAAAATAACTACTTAGTATTATAAGTATTCATCGCTCTGGACAAACCAATTGTTCCAAATGTCAAAACAGCTTTTGCAGCGTTGTTCTTAATTGGCTTCAAAGCTTCCTTTTCTTCCGAGCTCCACTCACCCAATACAAAATCTGCCTGTCTACCCTTACTAAAATCATTACCGATACCAAAGCGCAGTCTCGCATAATTATTGCCCTGGGTCATCCTATCGATATCTTTCAGTCCATTATGCCCAGCATCAGAACCTTTACCTCGAATCCTTAATTTTCCGAAAGGCAAGTGTAGGTCATCAAGGATAACTAGCAAATTCGTTTTATCTACCTTTTTCAGCTGCATCCAATAGCGAACTGATTTACCACTAAGATTCATGTAAGTACTTGGCTTTAATAGAATAAAGGTCCTTCCTTTGTGCCTGAATTCACAAACATCCCCAAGTTTCTCTGTCTTCCACTCTACTCCGAACTCTTCTGCAAGGTGGTCTACCACTTCAAAGCCAATATTATGCCTCGTATTTTCATACTTTGCTCCAATATTCCCAAGACCAACAATCAAATATTTCATGCATCTTAATTTGTAGCAAAAGTACGAATAGAACCAATTATTGAAAAAGGTAATCCAAATTAATTTCGTAAGACAAATTGTCAGCTTAGTCGAATAATAACTGCCAGATTAGACATTTTTCCGTTCTTGGCTTATATTTTGATATCTTTCAAGTATAACCAGACAACTAAGAGTAAGAATGACATACGATAATTTTACTATAAAAGCACAGGATGCAATCCTTAAGGCACAGCAGATAGCTGCTGACCTTGATCAGCAAACTGTTGAAACTCCGCACCTCCTGCTGGGTATCTTTAAAACAGATGAGCATTTGCCTAAGTTTTTGTTCTCGAAAATGAACATCAACCAGGTGTCCCTGTCTCAAGAGTTGACTAAAGAGATTGAAAAATACCCCAAGGTAACCGGATCAGAAAGACAGTTTTTATCGAATGACTCCAATCGTGCATTGAGTCAGGCTAAAAGAGCACTTACAGAGTTCAAAGATGACTTTATCTCGCTTGAACTTATTATTCTAGGTATACTTAAAGGATCAGATCAGGGTTCCAAAATCCTAAAACATTTCGGCGCTACAGAAAAGGCACTTATAGGAGCAATTAATGAGCTAAGAAAAGGATCAACAGTTAGCGATCAGCATACAGATAGCAATTATAATGCACTGAATAAATATGCCCTAAATCTGAACAAACGCGCGGAAGAAGGTAAACTGGACCCAATCGTTGGTAGAGACGAAGAGATCAGAAGGACACTTCACATTTTATCAAGAAGAAAAAAGAATAACCCTATCCTAATTGGAGAACCCGGTGTTGGTAAAACAGCAATCGTGGAAGGTATTGCATGGAGAATAGTAAATGGAGATGTCCCTGAAAATCTAAAATCAAAGACCATCTTCGTTCTTGATATTGCTGCATTGATTGCAGGGGCAAAATTTAAAGGTGAATTCGAAGAACGACTTAAGGGAGTTATAAAGGAAGTATCCGAGTCCAATGGGAATATCATCCTTTTCATTGACGAAATACATACCCTTATCGGTGCCGGTGGTGGTAACGGAGCTATGGATGCCGCAAACATCCTTAAACCAGCTCTTGCCAGAGGAGAACTCAGAACCATTGGTGCAACCACCTTGGATGAATATCAAAAATACTTTGAAAAAGATAAGGCCCTGGTTCGAAGATTCCAGACTGTCCTTATCGATGAACCAAGCATAGAAGATACCATTTCTATCCTTAGAGGATTACAGGAAAGATATGAGGTATATCACAAAATCGAGATTCTTGATGAAGCACTTATAGCAGCAACCGAACTTTCGCACAGATATCTTGCAGACCGAAAACTGCCGGACAAAGCGATTGATCTAATTGATGAAGCTGCAGCAAAACTTCGACTCGAACTAGATTCAATACCAGAAGTTCTTGACGAATGGGAACGCAAAGTACGTCAGCTTGAAATCGAAAAAGAAGCGGTAAAGCGTGAAAAGAATGATAAGCTACTAAAGTCTATCAAGAAGCAGATCGCTGATGCCAAAGAAAAGCGCGATGAGATCAAAGCAGCCTGGAGCAGTGAGAAAGAGATTTTGGATACCATTCAAAATTTAAAGAAAGAGATTGAAGCTCTAGAAACGGAAGCAGATCAGGCAGAGCGTAAAAGTGATTTTGAAACAGTAGCAAAGATCAGATACGGTTCTATCAAAGAAAAGGAAACCATGCTGATGGCTGCTGAAGAAAAACTTGCAAAACTACCTCAGGAAAAACGTTTCACCAACGAAGAGGTAAATGCAGATGACATTGCTGATATTATATCTAAATGGACCGGAATTCCAATCTCGAAAATGATGCAATCCGAAAAGGATAAATTACTGGAATTGGAGCAGGAATTAGGGCAGCGAGTGATAGGACAGCATGAAGCAGTGCAGGCAGTCGCTGATGCGGTGAGAAGATCAAGAGCAGGTTTACAGGATGAGAACAAACCAATTGGTTCATTCATTTTCTTAGGGCCTACGGGAGTTGGAAAAACAGAGTTGGCAAAAGCTCTGGCAGACCTTATGTTTGATGATGAACGCGCTATTGTTCGAATTGACATGAGTGAATTTCAGGAAAAGCATGCTGTATCTAGATTGGTAGGTGCTCCTCCGGGATATGTAGGATATGATGAAGGTGGCCAATTGACAGAGGCTGTTAGAAGAAAACCGTATTCAATTATACTACTTGATGAGTTTGAGAAGGCCCATCCGGACGTTTTCAACATCTTACTTCAGGTACTGGATGATGGACGATTGACAGACAATAAAGGAAGAGTTGCAGATTTCAAAAACTCTATTATAATCATGACTTCCAACTTAGGTTCTGAAACCATCCTCGAGAATTTTGAAGACCTGGAGGCTGTTGGCGATAAGCATAGAGCAGAAATTTTGGATACGACGAAGATTGAACTTATGGAAAACCTGAAGGACAATCTGAGACCAGAATTCCTAAACAGGATTGATGAAAAGATTATGTTCCTTCCACTTACTAAAGAGGAGGTTAAGCAAATTCTTAAATTACTCCTTGAGGATGTTCGTGCGATGCTTGATAAGCAAGATCTTAAGATTGAACTTAGCGATAAAGCGATAGATCTACTGGCAGATATTGGTTATGAACCACAATTCGGAGCAAGACCGATGAAGCGAATTCTTCAAAAAGAGATTATCAATCCACTCTCTAAAAAGCTAATTGCCGGAGCCTTTAATTTTGGAGATGTCATTATGGTTGACACGAACAAAGAAGGACTAACATTTGATGTAAAAAAAGGGAATCAGGAGAAAATCGAAGAACCTGTAGCCTGATAAATAAAACGGATAAAAAAGGTAAGCTTTGAATTGCTTGCCTTTTTTTATAATATTGATAGAGTAAATGCTATCGAATTACAAATCGAATTTGGAATGAATAAAGCGCTTTCTAATAATATGCAAGCTGTAACACCTGTCTTCTTAACGAAAGCAAGTCAGTTTTGTCTTGAACAGATAAATCATTTCAAATCAAAAGGACTCATCGTCCATAACTTTACTTTTGCTCAATCTCTAAGCAATCATATCTATCAACTGGGCACCCTTAATCAGTTTGATGAGCATGATATACTTGCTCCTCAAATTGCATCTTATATGCTCATTTTGGGATACCAGGACAACTATAATGAACCTTGGGAACATGCAATTCCTTACGCAAAGGATTTTTGTGCAACCCATGAGATAGACGAAGAACTAAAAGAGAAAATCATTTACACGCTTTTTTCTCTAAACAAACAAGGTGACCCACTAAGCAACGAAGCACGCTTATTTGCAGATGCCCTGCATAGTTATAAATGGATCGAAAACAACGATACATTTATTCAGATGTATCGAACTGAACGACAACTAAAAGCTGCTGATTTATTCGAAGATCTGGACTGGGAAGAGCTTATCCTTCGGGAGCTTTTGGATATGCGTCTATTTTTGGAAGGCAGTAACAAGATTTATCAGGAAAAATTATCGCACACTATAAGTGAGCAAAATGAAAAAATTCTAAAGCTACAGAGGAAAACGATAAGACTTGCTGACTCCAAAGCTTTTACCCAAATAGAGAAAAGGATGCCAACCAGTGGTATCCAAACGTTCTTTAGAACAAATTACAGAAACCATATTAACCTAAGTGCGATTGCCGATAACAAGGCAAATATCATGATTAGTGTAAATGCGGTTCTGATTACTGTGATTATTTCAATCCTTAGTTATAAGAATCTTACAGAAATTGAACCGGGTATATTTTTCCCTGCAGTAATCTTCCTGTGCTTTGGCCTTGCCAGTCTTACGCTTGCCGTATTGGCTTCCAGACCTAAGGTTACGAATCACCTAGATCCGGATACTGCAAAAAAAGGATTATCCAAGAATCTTATTTTCTTCGGAAACTTTGTGAAACTAACAGAAGAAGAATACGAAGAAGCTATGGATAACATGCTTAAAGATTCTAATCTGTTATATTCCAATCTAAGTGCAGATCTCTACAACCTGGGTAAAGTTCTGGACAAAAAATACAAGCTTCTTGCAGCTAGTTACAACTTCTTCCTGATTGGATTTGGAATCACTGTTGTATTATTTATTATGCTTCTGGGTTTCGGAATGCTAGGATTGTAAATGCCTTTGACGAAGACTTTCATAAAGAACTATTCCTGATGCAACACTCACATTAAATGAGTTGGTATCTCCTATTTGAGGGATCCAGAATTCCTGGTCAACCTCTTTGAGAACACCCTTACTAACACCTTCTCCTTCGTCTCCCATAATAAGAGCAGTGGGCCCTGTTAGATCAAGTTCATGCAAGCCTTTGTCTGAAGGAATATTTGTAGCAAACACAGACACTCCTGATTCTCTAAGATATTTAATCGTATTCACCAGACTCTTCACTCTGCAGATATCAATATTCTGAATAGCACCTGCAGAAGATTTTACAGCATCCGCATTTACTAAAGCCGAACCTTTTGTAGGAAGAATTATGGCATGTACTCCACAAAGCAATGCAGATCTTGCGATTGCTCCCAAGTTTCTTACATCTGTTACACCATCTAGAATAAGGAACAAGGGCATTTCTCCTTTCTCAAAAACAAACGGCAGAATATTTTCTATGCGTTTGTACTCGATTAAAGCAATCTGAGCGGCAACGCCCTGATGATTCTGAGGTACCATTTTCTGGAGTTTCTCCTTTGGAACCATCGCCAAAGGAAAGCCATTCATTTGACTTAACTTCCTGAGCTCCTTTTCCAAAGGTCCAGTCGTACCTTGCATAAGAAAAACCTTCTCAATAGTCTTCCCGCTTTTTATAGCATCCAATACAGGATGTCTCCCATAAATCAAATTCTTGTTCTTCATCATGCCTTATTTAGACCTCAAATATAGATTTATTTGCCCGAAAATGTCTAAGTAATCAAAATATGACTTAGTATATTAAGAATTAACCCAAATACAAAGTATTTTGCTTTTCATAAATCAGACAAAATATTATTCTAATTTCAAACCAGAAAGTACAAATATGGGACTTAAATTTACTTTCGCTAAGAACATCTCTTTATGTGCAATCATGCTTTTTGCATTGAATATAAATGCACAAGTTGCTGATGTTCTGAGTCTTTCGGACCTTACCATTTCAGAAAACGCTGAAAAGTGGGGACTAAACGATAAAGACTTAGCCAATTATTACATGTCGGATAATTATACCTCCAGACATAATCAGGTGACACACGTTTATATTAACCAGGTTGCCAACAATGTGCTTGTAGAAAATGCAATCATTGGTTTAAACTTCAATAAAGAAGGTAAACTTGTTTATGGTTCAAGCAGATTCATTTCGGACCTTAACTCCAAAATCTCTGTAACATCAGCAAGCATAAATGCGCAGACTGCTCTTCAAACTGCTTTCGATGCACTTGAATTTGATTCAGCTTTACCAAGATTAACAGAAGAAAAAGACTTCTCTCTTTTCATTTTTGAGAAAGGTGAAGTAGCAAACCTTCCGATTAATACACAATTGATATACGCAAACATCGATGGTTCTCTTGAATTAGTATGGAGAACACAAATATATGGTGCGACAAGTGTTGCTGTATATGTAGATGCTAACACCAGTGAGGTACTAAAAAAAGAAGTACTTGATATCACTTGTGCATTCCACAAAGACATGTATCATAATCACTCTTCTTCTTGTGTAAATCACGCACTAGAAACAGTTGCAAAAGACGTAGAAGCAGTTGAGTATGATTCGGATGATGCAGTTTATCACGTATTTGCACTTCCACTAGAAAGTCCAAATCACGGAGATCGTTCAATTCTTACTAACCCTTCAGACCCAATCGCTTCTCCACACGGATGGCACGATACGAACGGTTCAAGTGGTGCAGAGTTTACGATCACAAGAGGTAATAATGTGCATGCATTCTATGATCCAGAGGCAGATGAAGTTCCTCCTACAGATGAGGTAGACGGTGGCCCAGAACTAGTTTTTGATTTTGACTATTTCTCTGATCAAGAGCCAACGGCACAGGTTAATAACACAGTAACCCAGTTGTTCTACATGAACAATATGATGCACGATATTTCTTATCACTTTGGATTCACTGAAGAAGCAGGTAATTTCCAGGCGAACAACTATGGAAATGGTGGTCAAGCTGGCGATTATGTTGTAGCTTTCTCTCAATATGGTAATGGACAAGCAGGAACAGTAAACAATGCGACCTTCGCAACTCCATCAGATGGTGGTAGCGGACAAATGAGAATGTTCCTTTGGAATTCTGGTTCGGGTATATTCCAGGTAACTGCTCCTTCTGCTATCTCAGCATACTATTCTGTTGGAACAGCAGACTTCGGTCCATCTGTTCAGGACAGCCCTGCTGAAGGAGAAGTTGTAGTTGTTGACGATGGTTTTGATGTAGGTTCAGACGGTTGTGAAGCTTTGGTAAATGCTTCTGAAGTTGAAGGAAAAATAGCGATGATCGACAGAGGTCTTTGTTTCTTTGAGCAAAAGACAGTCAATGCAGAGGAAGCAGGTGCAATCGCAGTTATCATTTGTAACTTTGAAGATTCTGCAATGGGTATGACAGGAGTTCCTGATATTCCTAACCCATCTATTCCAACGGTATCATTATCTTCAACAGATTGTAACTTAATCAAAGCAGCTCTTTCTTCAGGTCCAGTAACGGTTAAGCTTGAACAACCACAAGGAGGTCTTGATTTCCTTGCAGGTTCATACGATAATGGTGTAATGGCACACGAGTATGCTCACGGTATTTCTAATCGTCTTACTGGTGGTCCAAACGCAGCAGGTTGCCTAGGTAACGAAGAGCAAATGGGTGAAGGATGGTCTGATTTCTTCTCTCTAATTACTACTGTTGAACCAGGAGATGCTGGGTCAGATAAGAGAGGTATTGGTACATATGCAACTTCAGAGCCTGTTGATGGTAATGGTATCAGACCTTACCCATATTCAACAGACATGGACATCAACCCAATGGTATATGATAACATTACTACATTCTCTGTACCGCACGGTGTAGGAGCAGTGTGGTGTTCTATGATTTGGGATATGTATTGGGCATTCGTTGATGAGTATGGTTATGATGCTGATGTGATGAATGCAAGTGCAGGTAACAATATGGCTATCCAGCTTGTAATGGATGGTATGAAATATCAACCTTGTAACCCAGGTTTCGTAGATGGTCGTGATGCAATCCTTGCAGCTGATCAAGAACTATATAACGGTGACAACCAATGTTTGATCTGGGATGTATTCGCAAGAAGAGGATTGGGTATTAATGCTGATCAGGGATCTGGAAACAGCCGTTCTGATGGTACTCCAAATTACGAGTCTATCCCAACTTGTGTTGCAGAGCTTAAGATTAAGAAAGAAGTTACTGAGTTAATTCAGCCAGGTGAAGATGTAGATGTAAAACTTACTGT